>JAUWGN010000043.1 GCA_030606385.1 Dehalococcoidia bacterium | reverse complement strand
CAAGCATCAACTTGAAGATAGCGAAGCCAAGGACATCGTTTGCCAGGATTTACTTTATGACCGTGTTGAAAAAACAGGACTCAAGCTAAGGAATGTTATCTTAACTGGTATCGGAGAATATCTACCTGGCTTCAAGAAATTCGTGGGGAGCAGTGTTCTTAGAAATATATATAAGAAAATGGAAGTGCCATCAACGAAAATTTTTGAAAGGGAGGGTTTCCATCAATTTCAAGATTTAATTAAGAAATATCCTCCAAATCCACCAAGAATCGAGATTAACCCCAAAGAAGACCTAGCTGTGCTCCCTTACACCGGAGGCACAACAGGGCTGCCTAAAGGTGCTATGCTCACTCATTACAACTTAGTCGTCAATGAAGCTCAATCCCAAGCCATGTGGTTGCCGTTTTTTGAAGAGGGCACGGAGGTTGTGATAGCTTATTTGCCCTTTTATCATGTTTATGGTCAAGTAATAATTATGCTTGACGGATTGATTTGGGGGTATACTCTGGTCATATTTACCACCCCTGACCTTGATGATATTTTACATGCTATTGGAGCCTACAAAGCAACAGTATTCTTTAGCGTTCCATCTTTATATGATCTTCTCAAGGACCATGAGAAGACTGACAGGGTGGATTGGAGACGTTTCAAGGCGCTTATTTCGGGTGCTGATGCTCTTCTTGCGGATGTTGCCAGGGGCTTTGAAAGGCGGACAGGCGTAAAAATACACGAGGGTTATGGGTTAACTGAGACTAGTCCAGCAACTCATGTCAACCCGAAGGGGAGAATAAAGTTTGGTTCGTTAGGAATACCTCTGCCTAGTACTATGGCAGCAATCCTTCATCCCGAAAAGGATGAGTTTCTTCCTCCTGGAGAAACAGGCGAAATTGCTATCAAGGGCCCACAGGTAATGAAGGGCTACTGGAAAAACCCTGAAGAAACCAGCGAGAAGTTAGTCAATATTGATGGTGAAACATGGTTGAGGACAGGCGATCTAGGAAGTATGGATGACGAAGGTTATTTTCATTTTTATGATAGAAAGAGGGATTTGATTAAGTATAAAGGTTATTCAGTTTTTGCTCGGGAAGTGGAAGAGGTTTTAAAGAATCACCCTAAAATAAAAGAGGCAGGGGTTGTTGGGGTTCGCGATCCCCGGGTTGGGGAGAACGTTAAAGCGGCAGTAGTGCTTGAAGCTGATGCGAGGGGAAAATTGTCTGAAGAGGACATTATCGAATATTGTAAGGAAAAAATGGCCCATTATAAAATTCCCAAGATTGTGGAGTTCAGGGGAGAAATCCCCAAGACGGATGTTGGTAAGGTCTCTCGTAGAGAGCTAAGGGAGGAATTGGAATAAAGATGGATTCTTCCTTCTTAGAGGTTGAAAATCTAACCAAGCGCTTTGGCGGTCTCGTTGCGGTTAACAATGTTAGCTTCCACGTTGGAAGGGGGGAAATTGTAGCCCTGATAGGCCCAAACGGCTCAGGAAAGACGACCTTACTCCGATGTATACTTGGTATATTAAAGCCTACTTCAGGCAATGTAAAATTTAAAGGTGAAGACATTACCAAACATAAAACCTGGGATATTGTTACAAGAGGGATAGCGGGCACATTCCAGGTGGTAAAGCCTTTTCGCCGCTTACCCTGTATTGCCAATGTTATGGTAGCTTGTCTTTCTCCCGGGGCAGCAAAGAGAGGGGAATGGGTCAAAAGACTAGAGATAAAGGCACGAGATGCCTTAGAATTTGCTGGAATTGCTAACTTGGCACGGGAACGAGCCTCTGTCCTATCCCACGGCGACTTGAAGCGCCTGGAAATAGCCAGGGCGCTTGCCACTGAGCCTGATTTGCTATTGCTCGATGAGCCATTTGGTGGGCTCAATCCTGCTGAAACAGAGCTTTTGGCGAGATCGATGAAAAGATTGCATAAAGGGGGGAGGTTTGGTAGGTTACATAGTGAAGGGGCAGCTATGGTTATTGTGGAACATAAGTTAAGTGAACTCATGAAAATAGTTGATAGGGTGATTGTGCTTAACTTCGGAGAAATTATTGCTGAGGGTACCCCGCAGGAAATAGCCGAGGATAAAAAGGTAATCGAAGCTTACACTGGCAGGGAGGTGATTGAAATTGCTCCTTGAGATAAAAGATGTGTCTGTTTCTTACGATACTGCCATGGTATTAAATGAAGCAAACTTGGGTGTTGATAGCGGAGAGTTAGTCAGCCTTGTAGGGCCAAACGGTGCTGGGAAAAGCACGTTACTACGCACTATAGCTGGATTAATAAATTGGGAGAAGGAAATAACAAAAGGGATGAGGAAAGAACTTGCAAATATAACTTTCCAGGGGAGTATAACATTTGAGGGAGAGAAAATCGACAAACTGCCGCCACACGAGATAGCTAAGAAAGGGTTGATTCTCTGCCCGGAGAGAGGAAGGCCGTTTGGTGAACTGACTGTCCTTGAAAATTTAAAAGCCGGCGCTCACCTTTGTAAGAATAGAGAAGAGATGGAAGAAAATTTGTACAGGGTTTACGAATTATTCCCTGTGTTAAAGGAGCGAAGGAAGCAGATATCGGGAACGTTATCCGGCGGAGAGCGGGCAATGCTTGCTATCGGAAGGGCATTAATGTATCACCCTAAGCTTCTATGCATTGATGAACCCTCAACAGGGCTTGCCCCTAAGGTAAAGAATGATTTGTTCCAACGGGTAAAAGAAATTTATGCATTGGGTATCACGATCCTCCTGGTTGAACAGGATATTAGTTTCGCCTTTGATCTAGCAAGTAGAAATTATGTCCTTTCCCGAGGAAAGGTAATCGCTGAAGGAACAGCTGAAGAACTGTTAAAGGATGAAACTATAAGAAAAACATATTTGGGCCTGTAATTTATCTTTGTTCCAATCTTTGTTCCAAGTGTAAGGGGGCATTACAGGCTCTGCAATATTGCCGGGTTGCAACATTGGTTAATTTGCATCTTGGGCATTCCACTTCAATCTTATCTCTGAACCAGGTAGTGATCCCTTGGGGCATAAAGAGTAGAACGACTATCAGTATAAGAGCGAAGATTAACATTCGTAGCTGCGGAATGACCCCCCGTAAAATTTCCATGAGGGGATAGAGGATATAAACGCCTGTTACTGGTCCATAAATAGTCGCGATTCCTCCGAAAATTGTCCATATGATTGGCTGAAATGAGAAAAAGAGTGTCAGGTTTGAAGGGCCAGCGATCTGTAAAAAATGGGCGGATAAACCTCCGGCAATTCCAGCGAAAAATCCGCTTACGCAAAAAGCTAATAGTTTATATTTCGTTGTGTTAATTCCTGAAGCTCGAGCTGTAATCTCGTCTTCCCGAATGGCGTGAAGAATAACCCCAGTTCTAACAAAGGTGCTTTTCGCATCAGTGAGCTTCCACATTATAAGCACTGAAGCTATCATGACAATCAATGCAATGTAATAAATAAGTACTCGGGAGTCTGAAAGAGGGCTTATTCCATAGAGGCCCAGTTCACCACCGGTAAAATTAGGAAAGGCAAGCACAATCCCGGTGAGTATTATGGGAAAAGCCAGGGTAACCAGTGCTAAGTAATGTCCTCTTAGCCTTAAAGCAGGTATTCCTACAATCAGTCCCGTCAATACAGCAACCAGAGCTCCAAGAGGTATTGTTGCCGCGGGGGGCAAACCGAGCTTTAAATTTAATAGAGCTGTGGCGTAAGCGCCGACTCCGAAGAAGACAGCGTGCCCAAAATTCACCTGCCCGGTGAAGCCTGATAAGAAATCCCAACTGGCGGCGTAAATAGCAAATATGCTCGCGAAGATTAAAATGCGTAAGATGTAAGGATTACTGATGATAACAGGCACGAAAAATAAAAACAAGAGGAAGAAGAAAGCTATTGCCTTTCCCGGAACGGCTAATATCTCCCCCTGAAAGTTCTTACTTAGCCGCCAGGCATAATCTCTCATTATAACCTTTCCTCCTCAAAAGCCACGCCAAATAAACCTTCAGGTCTTATTAGAAGCACCGCGACCATTATGGTAAGAGCGATTGCTTCTTTTATAAAGGAGATCGTGGGGAATAAGAAAACAACTAGAGTCACAGTGTATCCTAAGATAAAAGCCGCGACGAAACTCCCTTTGAGACTTCCTAACCCTCCAAGGACAACAACAGCTAATACCATTACAAGGGGGCGCATCCACATGTGAGGTTGTATTGTCCATAGCGGCGCTACCATTGCTCCAGCAACTGCTGCCAGGGCTACTGCTATAGCCATTGTTATCAGGCACATCGTTCCAACGTTTATTCCCACTAAATTGGCAATTTCTCTGTCTTGGGCAACGGCTCTGATGGCAATCCCCAGTTTAGTTTTCGATAGCAACATCCAAATACCGAGTAAGCAAACCAAAACAACCCCAAATGTCAGGATATGTTGAATTGAAACAGTGACCCCAAGCAGTTCCACATGTCCTGAAATGAAGCTTGGAGCGCTACGGAAGTGGCTACCAAATGCCAGGAGTATGGATTCCTGAAAAACCAGGGCCAGAGCTATGGTTATCATTAACACGGCTGTTTCATGCTCCCGTATCCGTTCGATAACTAATTTGTAAGTGCCGACTCCTATGGCGGTGGTGATAATTATTGAGGCGGTAGCTGATAACGGGGCACTTAGACCGAGGAAATATGCAAAGGTGAAAATGAAATAGGCCGCCAGCATATAGAATGCGGTATGAGCCAGGTTTATTATCTTGGCTACCCCGAAAATAAGGGAAAAACCTAATGCCAGAAGAGCATATATCCCTGCGGTTATTGCTCCATTAATCAGAATATTTGCAAACATATGGTCATTTCACAAAAAATTTACCCCACTTGAAAGTTGAGCAAGCAACTTCCTTCAAGCAGGGTAAAATTTCCTTCCGGTAGAACAAATTGGAATGAATTACTTAGCTTCCCAATAATCTATTACCCACGGCGGTACTTTATACGCTACAGTGCCTTCATAGACTAGACCGTTCCACGATCCATCTACCGGAGGCCAAATGCATAAAAGTTCTCCATCCTGCCATTGAGTTCCAATACCAGTCACATATTCAGGCCCCCACATTAAATCGTGGGGGTTGCCTGTCTCTGTTGACGTGAACACTATTCTACCCGCAGATCCAAAATACTCCGTATTTTCCAGTTCAATGACGACAGCATCGGAATCAAGAGTACCTGCCCTTTCAATAGCATCCTTTAGTATGTATAGCGCATCATAAGTGCCAGCAGTGTAGGTGGGGAATTCCCCCGTTTCTGCGACAAACTTGTCAAAGAAGGGAATAGTTTTATCTGTCTGTTCTATACGAGCATACTGATTCAGGGTCGTTTCGTAATTTCCTTTTCCTCCAGTAGCATCCCAGAAGCCCATCTTCTGGGCTTCGACATTAATTCCCGCCGAAGCTGCTGGGATTTCAAGCTCGCCCCATTGCTTGGCATAGACAATTCCCACTGGTCCGGAAAAATAAGTCATAATTATATGAGCCCCGGAGTTCTTTATTGCGGATAACTCAGCTGTTACATCGGTAGCTGTAGGAGATGGTCTCCACGTTCCAACAAGCTCGAGATCCTCACCCATTGCGGGAATCAGGTGCTCGCACGCCGACACTATTAGGTCCCCTACCTCTGCTTTTTCCATCAGTAGGGCTATCTTTACCTCTTCAATCCCAAGCTCGTCTTTTACCACGCTTATAACAGTGTCTAAAATAAGGAAACTGTCCATGACAAGTAAATTATCATTTATAGGTGTAATTCTAAACCAGTATTTATACTTATCATAGTCCTCTGCTACCCTCACACATTGCTCTTTACTGGCAGAACCACAGCCCAGGAAAATTTTCTGATGGTCCATAGCAGTATCTTGCATGGCAAGTACAGCCTCCGTCCTGAAGCCGCCGACCAAGAAGTCGACTTTATCAACCGTTACTGCCTTTTCCATTGCCGTCGCGGCATCAGGAACGCTGAGCATCTCATTTGAATCGATTTGGACCAACTCTATTGGCATAGTCACGTTTCCCACCACTATACCACCAGCTTCATTTATTT
Source organism: Dehalococcoidia bacterium (assembly GCA_030606385.1). GTDB lineage: Bacteria > Chloroflexota > Dehalococcoidia > GIF9 > AB-539-J10 > CG2-30-46-19. The sequence goes on along the minus strand of JAUWGN010000043.1, from coordinate 1,491 downwards.
CATCTGCCGCCATTGTTGCTCCCATCCAGTGCTGCTCTCCCTGGACGAATGTCATCGGTCCAATAACTCCTATCTTTATCGTTCCCTCTGGACCTGGTTGGCATCCGGGGATCAGCGCTACAGCTACCAGGCACACAACTAACAGAGCAACCAGTCCTTTTTTCATGTCATCCTCCTTTGTTTTCTTGTTCCACAAATATAGTGGCAACGCTAATGTATCACCCCTGATACAAGGTGTCAATACTAGATTTTCAGGCGCTTATTTTTTACATTCACTTTACGTTTCCCTACGCCTTAACAGGGTTAATTAATGCCGCTACCAGTACTATTCTGGGTCTATTTATGTTCAAATGTATTACTTAGCTTCCCAATAATCTATTACCCACGGCGGCAGTTTATACGCTACAGTGCCTTCATAGGTGATACCGTTCCATGATCCATCTACTGGAGGCCAAACGCATAAAAGTTCTCCATCTTGCCATTGAGTTCCAATAGCAGTAGAATATCCAGGCCCCCATTTCAAATCGTGGGGTGTTTTTGAGTCTGTTGTCATGAACACCATTCTACCCGGAGTTCCATAATAGTCCGTATTTTCCAGTTCAATGACGATAGCATCGGGATCAAGAGTACCTGCCCTTTCAATAGCATCCTTTAGTATGTATAGTGCCTCATAAGTGCCGGCATTGTAGGTGGGGAATTCCCCCGTTTCTTCGATAAACTTGTCCCAGAAGGGAATACTCTTCTCTGTCTGTTCCACGCGACCATACATATTCAGGGTCGTTTCGTAATTTCCTTTTCCGGCAGTAGCATCCCAGAAGCCTATCTTCTGGGCTTCTGCATTAATCCCTACCGAGGCTGCTGGGACTTCAAGCTCGCACCATTGCCTGGCATAGACAACTCCTGCTGGCCCGGAAAAAAACGTTAGAATTATATGAGCCCCGGAATCCTTTATCGCGGATAACTCAGCTGTTACATCGGTAGCTGTAGCAGATGGTCTCCACGTTCCAACAATCTCGACACCCATTAGAGGAACTAGGTGCTCGGAAGCCTCCACTACGGGGTCCACAGCCACCACTTTTTCCATCAGTAGAGCTACCTTTATGTCTTCAATCCCGGTCTGGTCTTCTATGGCTTTTATAACCATTTCCAAATTCATGAAATTGACCAAGCCAAGAAGTTCACTATTTATAGGTGTGACTCTAAACCAGTATTTGTACCTGTCATAGTCCTCTGCTACCCTCACACATAGGTCTGGATGGGCAGCACCACAGCCGAGGAAAATTTTGTGATGGTCCATAGCAATATCCTGCATGGGAAGTACAGCCTCCGTCCTGAAGCCGCCAACTAAGAAGTCGACTTTGTCAACCGTTACTGCCTTTTCCATTGCCGCCGCGGCGTCAGGAACGTTGAGTATCTCATTTGAATCGATTTTGACCAACTCTATTGGCATAGTCACGTTTCCCACCACTATACCACCAGCTTCATTTATTT
>JAUWGN010000004.1 GCA_030606385.1 Dehalococcoidia bacterium | reverse complement strand
CTCCTTTTCTTCTTTATTTCTCTTTGCTCAATAATGTTTTTTCCGGAGGTAGAAGCAAGCTAGCGACTCTCATCTCTTTAGCAACACTATCAAACATAAGAGAACCTCATTAAGGACTTGTTCCAGAAAACTTAACTGAGCATTTTTACCACCCCCTCCAGTATTTGCCAGCCATTTCATATAATATCAAAATATGGGAATACTGTGTCTGCTTACTTTATCTCATGCTGTGTCTTTAATATACCACAAAAAGGGCAATGCGTGGATATCCTTAGGGAGTATCAAGAGAGACTGCTATTTCCTTCTTTAGGTAATCATAAGTTTGCATTACTTTGTGCGATAACAATCGGTTTATTTTATCATGATAGCAAAACACAAGGGCAATTTTATAGAGTTTTTCATTGAAGGGTGAGATTAAATTGACTGGAAGAGGAACGTACTTTATACTTGATAGCTAAAATTAATGGTGGTAAAAAGCGGCATGCCAGGTCCTATTTCCTGCAAAGGCCATCTTAGTGAACGTGCTGCTGACTGAAGAAGTCCTGTTGGCCCGCGGATAAATTTCGTTGTAGGAGGTGAAATTATGGCTAAAATAACGGGTGGGGAAGTTTTGAAACGCTGCCTTGTTCAAGAAAACGTTAAATATGTTTTCGGTGTGTGTGGCGCTCAATTTCTACCTTTTTTAGATGCCATCTACAAGGACGAGCGAATTGAGTTCATTGGTACAAGGCATGAAGCTGCAGCAGCTCACGCGGCAGACGCCTGGACACGCGTGACGGGGAAACCAGGTGTATCTATCGGAACGGTGGGACCTGGAGCTGCGAATTTGGTTGCAGGAGTATATCCCCCTTCCGCTGATAGCATACCCGTGATAGCAATTACGGCACAGAATCAGACATGGCGTTCGTATCCAGACCACGGTTCCACTCAAGGCTTAGATCAAATTTCGCTATTCAAGGGGGTCACTAAATGGAATGCTGTTATCTCTCATTGGAAGCGCATCCCTGAGCTTGTTTACCAGGCGTTCAGGATAGCCACATCAGGTAGGCCTGGACCGGTTCATCTCGATTTCCCTTCGGATGTCATGTTTCAAGCCGAAGAGGAAAATGAACTTGAGATTATTCCCCCCGAAAGTTATAGACCCATGGGTCGGCCTGTTGGGGATATTTCGTCAATTGACCAAGCCGCGAAAATGCTGAGCGCCGCAAAGTTGCCGCTCATCCATGCTGGCGGTGGGCTTATTCGCTCAGAGGCTTCTGAGGAGCTTATCCAACTCGCTGAGTATTTACAAGCCCCGGTAACTACCTCCGTACAAGGAAAAGGCAGCATCCCGGAGGATCATCCCCTCTGTCTTATTTCAAGTTGTTTTGGCACGGGGGGAATCATTGCTCAAGCCGATGCCGATATCGTACTTCTGGTTGGAGGGCGACTAGGGGACCTTGAGTTCTGGGGCAAGCCGCCTGCTTGGGGCGAAGCACCACAGCAGAAACTTATCCAGATAGATATCGCTGGCGACATGATTGGGGTTAACAGGCAGGTGGACATCGGTATAGTTGGCGACGCAAAATCCACCCTTCATGCCCTTTTGGAAGCGCTGAAGAAATATACGTCGAAAAAACAAGAACGTGAGGCTCTTCAATCATACAAGGAAGCGGAGAACAATTGGCTTGAAGGCTTTAAGGGAATGTGTGAATCGGATAGTGTGCCGATTCACCCGGCGCGACTGGCAAAAGAAGCGCGGGAATTCTTTCCCCGGGATGCTATCGCGGTATTTGATGGGGGAAACACATCTGTCTGGTGTGTGCGTCTAAATCGTATCTATGAACCAAATACATTCTTAAGCTGTTCATCTGGAGATGGCGGTCACCTTGGAGCTGGTATTCCCTATGCTATCGCAGCCAAGTTAGCAGCTCCCTCGAAGAAAGTATACTGTGTCACCGGCGATGGCTCATTCGGGCTCAACATCCAGGAATTGGAAACGGCGAGTCGTCTACAGTTGCCTATCGTGTTCATAGTTCACAATGACAGTGCTTGGGGAATGATAAGAGCCGGGCAAACAGCGTCTTTTGGAAAGAGATACATTGGCGTTGACCTGGGTAACATCCGCTACGATGAAGTCGCTCGAGGTATGAATTGCTATGGGGAAAGAGTGGTGAAGCCTTCCGATATCAAACCTGCCCTACAAAGGGCGGTCGACTCCAAGCTTCCCGCAGTGTTAGACGTAGTAATTGACAAAGAAGTATTACCCTCACCGGATCTTGAGCTTTGTGTGGGAATGTGGTTAGATGGTTGCGGTGAATAAGCAAGAAACGCAATAGTAAAGAGATGTGGTGGTTTGTAAGTCCTAGGATAGCTTTCGGTGAGGATGCGCTCGATTATCTGGAGGAAGTTAAAGCCAGGAAAGCGGTAATAGTAACAGATCAGGGAATAAGAAAAGTCGGTTTTGTAGAGAGAATCACAAGTTACCTGGAAAAAAACGCAACTGAAGTTGAGACATTCGAGGCAGTGGAGCCGGATCCGTCAAAGGAGACTGTATTCAAGTGTGTAGAGCTCCTCAAGAGGTTTGAACCTGAGCTGATAATTGGCTTGGGTGGTGGATCTCCCATAGATGTCGCAAAAGCAGCATGGCTGCTTTATGAAAACCCTGGACTATCTCTGGAAGAAGTAACACCATTTGCCGAGGTGACCACGGGTAAGAAAGCCAGGCTGATAACGATACCCACCACCAGTGGGGGTGGGGCAGAACTTTCTTGGGCGATGGTGGTCACGGACAAGACGGAACAGAGGAAATTAGAACCCGCGACGCGTGCGGTCATTGCGGATATATGTATCTTGGATCCATCCTTAGTCTCAAAAATGCCTCCGCAACTCACTGCTGATACCGGGTTGGATGCACTTGCCAACTGTATAGAAAGCTATGTTTGTGAATGGCGGAATGATTTTACCGATGCATTTGCGATAAAAGCGATGTCGTTGATATTTGAATACCTGCCTAAGGTGTACAAAAACGGTGATGATGTGGTTGCGAGGGAGCGCATGCAGAATGCTGCTGCGATGGCGGGACTAGCTTTTGGCAATTCTCAGGTGACCATTGCACATAGCATGGGGCATGCGCTGGGTTCTATTTTTCATGTTTCTCATGGTCGCAGCGTGGAAGTGGTGTTGCCTTATGTAATACAGTACACTAAAACAGTTGCCGCCGATAGATACGCTGAGCTCGCAGCCGCGATCGGGATAAAAGCAAAATCGAGTGAAGAAGCTACCGATAGACTGGTTGTTGCCGTGAAAGAGCTGATCAAACAACTAAACGAACCTCTCTCGATCAAAGAAATAGGAATAAGTGAGGAGGATTTTGAAGAAAAGCTCGGTCTACTAGTAGAGCGAGCAGAGTTAGATACCTGTACAATAACTAGTCCAAGAGTTCCATTCGAGGACGAGTTTAGAAAACTCTTCCTCCACGCTTATGAGGGTAGGGATGTGGACTTTTAGAAACAGATACCCTATATTTGTTGGTGGTGAATACTACCAAAAATATGCGGGAGTAACTCAGCGGTAGAGTTCCTGCCTTCCAAGCAGGGTGTCGCGGGTTCGAATCCCGTCTCCCGCTCCATTACTATGTGAGACGACTTGTCTCACCAAAAGTGAATTTTGATACCTTACCCAATGCTATGTTGTGACTGCTCGAGCAGAAGACCTGAGCCCTAAAACAATCACTCTTGTGAGTTTGCCACATGTTGTTTTGGTAATTTCTTCGAGGGCGTCGATGATGTTCGCCAGATACTCGGTAGCCGCTTTCGGGCTTTCATTAGCGCTTTGAGATTTAATTCCGACGACATTTACAAATCCCTTTATCTCTTTATAAGAGTGGACAACAAGATCCCTGGATTTGAGAACCTGGCGCATATTAGTTCTGGTCAAATTAGCCCAACTAGCGCCATGCTCACCAGGAAAGCAAAGCCTAAAGGTAATCTCTTAACACTACTAAAGATTCCAAAAATAACGGTACCCAAAATGTAGATTGGGGCCTCGTTATACCCTAGAAGATTGTAGTTGATAACTATGCCCTCCGTTTTGGTGAACTGTGCTGAGTGTTCTTAATCAGTCCCACAAACTATTGACTTCAATCGGGGTTGAGGTGTAACGTTAGCGTTGAAAACAAACGAGAGTAGCTGAAGGGGGGTGGCAGTCTTCGAGAGATAAGCCTTAAGGTGACGGAGACAGTTAATGGTCGGTGATCGACCTCTGAAAGGAAGGTTATTAGACAGCGTATAGTGGCTACTTATGACCAGGCAAGCGAGAATTAATTGCTTAATGCTAACCTCACGGAGTCAAACAAGCTAAATAGTTAAACTAGGCTAAATAATCAAAGGAGGCGCTATATGCCAGAAGTAAAGGTAAAAGCAGGGGAGGAGCTCAACGGTCTGGGGAAGATGCTTAAGGAGACAATAGACACAAATCTCCAGGACCCCAAGAAATACAAGCGCATCGAGAAGTTAAAAGCTAGTGTAGTTATAAAAGAGAGCACTTCCGGTGTGGCTGTTACACTTCACTTTAGACAGGGTGAGATAGAGATACAAAACGATGCCATAGATAAGCCTAACGCATATCAGGAAGCCGGATTTGAGAATATGGCATATATTAGTTCCGGCCAAATTAGCCCAACAATGGCTTTGCTCACCAGGAAAGTGAAGGCTAGAGGTAATCTTTTAGTATTAATGAAGATTGCACCACTAATGGTGCTAAAAGGATAGAACAAAAAAATCAAGCAACGGCACAGGTAATTGTTTCTATGGAAGAGGGGTAAGTGGAAAATCAACCTTCTGTGGGAAAATTGTAATTGATAACTATGTCATCCGCGATGGCGAGTATTTTTAATTGACTTTTGAGAAATCTGTGGTAAAATTTAAAAAACGAAAGTGACAAATGGCTATGAGTTAGGTACCGAATAACAAGAAGGTACTAACTGAGGCAAAATCTAAAAGAAGGAGGTCTGAGAGATGGCAATCAGGTTTGGAACGGAGGAATGGGTAAAGGCTGCGTGCGTAGAGCTTAATAAGAGCCAAGCCTACAAGGATGCGGCCAAGAACTGGGAAGGGGACATGTATTTTATCATTGAACCAGAAGGCGGGTTAAAGGAGACAATCATTGCGTACTTCGACCTGTGGCATGGTGAATGTCGCGTTGCTTCTATATTTGCTGACGAGAGTGCTAAGACCCCTGCGTATCGCTTCTGGGCTCCGCTGAGCGTATGGCGCAGCATATTGGAGAAAAAGCTCGACTCCGTCCAGGCGATGATGACCGGCAAGCTCAATCTCAAGGGGGACATGGCGCAAATTATGAAGATGCCCAGGGCCGCCGTGGAGCTGGTGGAGTGCACATCGCGCGTCGACACTGAATTTCCCTGGTGAGCTGCATGGTTCTTATCGAAATTGAGTTCCGTGCGTAGCCAGTATCAAGGAATTACGGCAGCCTTGAGCTGAACGCAGTTGACATAAAATATTTTAAGCGAGCTCCAGATTTTGGAGAGGAGGTAATTATGTGGTTTTTTATTACTCCTGAAGTGGTTTATGGGCAAGATGCAGTGAGTCGTTTGGGGCAATTGAAGGGGAAGTCCGCCTTTATCGTTACCGACGCCAATGTGGTGAAGTTGGGCTTCGTTGACAAGGTTAAGGAACAGCTCTCCAAGGCCGGGATAGGGAGCACCGTCTTTGATGAGGTCGAGCCTGACCCATCACTTGAGACGGTAAAGAAGGGATCGTCCGAAATGACCAAGTCTGGGCCCGACTTGATAGTGGCGTTGGGAGGAGGCTCAGTATTGGATGCCGCCAAGGCAATGTGGGTGGAATATGCGGGGCCAGGTATGAAAGCAGAGGAGATAAATCCCTTTACTACTGGAATGGGCCTCCAGAACAAGGCCAGGCTTGTCTGCATTCCCACAACTTCGGGTACCGGTGCTGAGGCAACCTGGGGAATAGTGCTCACCGATCAAGCCGAGCAGAGGAAGATGAGTGTTGGCTCCCGTGAGACTATGCCTGATATTGCTATCGTAGACCCCCAGTTTGCGACTGAAATGCCTCCTGGACTTACTGCGCAGACAGGTATGGATGCGCTGACCCATTCCGTAGAGGGATTTACCAGTAGCTGGAAGAATGATATCAGCGATGGGCTTTGCATTAAGGCTATCCAGCTTGTTTTCCAATATCTGCCCAGAGCCTACAAGAATGGGCAGGACATGGAAGCCAGAGAAAAGATGGCCAATGCTGCCTGTATTGCAGGGATGGGGTTTATCAACTCGATGTGCGCAATGGCACACGCTGCCGGCCATTCCCTGGGAGCCGTATTCCACACACCCCATGGCAGAGCGGTGGGGCTATTTCTGCCCTATACTATTGAGTTTATCGGCGATGTTCGTGAAGAACTCTGGGCTGAGATAGCTTACTCTATCAAATTGGAGGTACCTAAGGGGAAAAAGGCAGGACCAATTCTAGCCGAGGCGATACGTGGACTGGCCCGCAGTATCAAGGAGCCGTTAAGCATCAAGGAAACAGGTATCCCGGCGGATAGCTTTAACAATTCCATAGAAAAGCTGGTAGACAATGCCTTTGCGGATTTTCAATTAGTCACTACCGCCAGAGTGCCTAGTACTGAAGAGACCCAAAAATTTCTCCGCTATGCCTACGAGGGCAAATCCATAGATTTTTAGTTTATTAGAAGCGACGGTATGGAGTGACCAAGGCCACAGCTGCTACCGAGAAGAGACATAAGCTAGCTATATACAGGAGATGGTTATGAGAATCTGGCAGTGGTCAGGCCGGCCCGGCAGTGGCGTTACGTATTAGATATGCCGAAGCTGGGCGAAATCTCCTGAGAATTAGGGTAAGATTTCAAGAATATAGAAAGGAAAAAGGAGGTGCAAAAATGTTCGGCTATATGGGAAAGATTTTAAGGGTTGATTTATCAAAGTCTAACATCTCGGAGGAAAGCCTTACCGAGGATGCATGCAAAATGTTCTTAGGTGGCAGCGGGTTGGCAACAAAGTACCTCTTCGATGAAGTACCAAAAGGTGCCGACCCATTAGGCCCGGAGAATGCGCTCATATTTATGACCGGGCCTTTGACAGGGACGGAATCTCCAAGCGCTGGAAGATACTCTGTAGTCTTCAAATCCCCTCTTACTGGTTTCTGGGGGCAGGCAAACTCCGGCGGTAATTGGGGAGTCCATCTCAAAGGCTCAGGCGTTGACGGGATTATTTTCAAAGGTATCTCACCACAGCCGGTCTACCTTGTAATCGACGAGGGAAAAGCCGAGCTTAAAGATGCCAGGAATCTCTGGGGCAAAGGTGTTTCTGAGACCAACAGATTAATTAAAGAAGAACTCGGTGAAGAATTCAACGTTGCTTGTATTGGAATAGGCGGTGAGAATCAAGTTAGATATGCCTGCGTCATCAACGACCTTCACCGCGCAGCCGGAAGATGCGGCGTGGGGACTGTAATGGGCTCGAAGCGCTTAAAGGCCATCGCTGTGAGAGGGACAGAAGGATTCGAAGTTGGCAATAAAGATGTTTTCGACAAGGTTTCAAAGACAAACTATGACCTGGCTAATGAAAGTATGTTGAAGATTACCCTTGAGACTTTTGGAACAGCTATGGTCGCAAATCTGGTGAATGTCAGAGGCGGATTCCCCACGAGGAACTGGCAAACCGGGGTTTTTCCAGACATAGACAAAATAAGCGGGATTACGCTCGCAGAGTCTGGACTTTTGGTAGACAGAAAACACTGCTATGCCTGCCCAATCAGCTGTGGAAGAGTAACTGTAGTTAAAACAGGCCCCTATGCTTGCAAGGGAGAGGGACCAGAATATGAAACAATCGGGGCTTGTGGTGCCATGTGCGGAGTTGGTAGCTTGGAAGCCATCACGCTGGCGCATAACTTGTGCGATGACTACGGCCTGGATGTAATTTCTACCGGCAGTTCAATAGCTTTCGCCCTGGAATGTTATGAAAAGGGAGTCCTGACAAAATCTGAAACCGATGGATTGGAGCTGAAATTTGGAGACCCCGATGTTGTGATTCAGCTGATACATAAAATAGCCAAAAAGGAAGGCATTGGAAATTTGTTAGCTGAAGGAACAAAAAGGATGGCGGAAAAACTGGGCAAGGGAACGGAAAGATTCGCTATGCATGTCAAAGGCCTGGAGATGCCGGCTTATGATCCCAGAGCTGCTAAAATGTGCGGATTGGCATTTGCTACCGCAAATCGTGGCGGTGACCATATGACGGCTTATATTGAAGGGCCGACCTTCATGGACATTCCTTTCCTTTGTGTTGAATACAGCAAAATTGAAGATCTGCTGGTAGAAAACCCCGCCGAGACCAAGGTTGTAAAGGATCTGGAAGACTCCCTTGCCGTTTTTGATACCATGGGAACGTGTAAGTTCATGGGAATGGCCCTGGCTACGGAAGACTGGGTCGATATGATAGCCAATTGCGTGGGCTGGAAATTCGATGTCAGTGATTACAGAAAGCTCGGAGAGAGGATTTATAACCTGGCGAGAGCTTTTAATGTAAGAGAAGGGCTGACCAGAGCCGATGACACGCTTCCCAAGCGCCTGTTGGAAGACCCACTGCCTGAAGGTGCCGCTCAAGGGCAAGTGGTAGCCAAGTTCGATGAGATGCTAGATGCCTACTACGAATTTCGGGGATGGGACAAGAAAACCGGCAAACCAACCCCGGAAAAGCTCAAGGAGCTAGGGCTAGGTGATATAGTCAACAAAATATAAAGGGGGGCAGGATTATGGTTTCCATCGCTGAAAAGCCCTGGCTTAAAGGTTACAGGTTAGGGCCATATAAGCTTCCGCAGACAAAAGAACCTTATCCAAGGGTAACTCTTCATAGCCTTCTGGATGCTGCGGCAGCCGAGTTCCCCGATCATGCTGTTTGTTCCTATCTAGGGAATGAAATAACCTATAAAGAGTTGAAGCTTCTCGCAGATAGCTTAGCTGCTGCCCTTGCCGACCTGGGTGTAAGAAAAGGCGACAAGGTAGCAACCATCCTGCCAAATTGCCCGCAGTTTATCATAAGCGACTTCGGGATACTGAAGGCAGGAGCTACACATGTTCCATGCAGTCCGTTGCATAAAGCTGCTGACTTAATATACGAGATTGGCGACTCGGGAGCTGAGACGGTAATTTGCATTAATGAATCTTTCGAACTTGTTGATTCAATAAAGGATAGGACAAAGATCAAGAACATAATACTTACCTCTGTTATGGACTATTCATTGGAGAAGCCGGAACTAAAACAAATACCGGGCACATATCAATTTCGTGATTTAATAGCCAATCACGAGCCCAAGCCCCCGGAGGTTGACATCGACCCGATGGAGGATTTAGCCGTTCTCGTATTCACAGGGGGTGCTACCGGATTACCAAAAGGTGTAATGCTGACTCATTACAACCGGCTAGTAGCTATGACCCATAGTGCATGGTATATTGAACCTTTGAAAGTAGGAATCAGGGGGAAAACCTCCATATTAATGCCCCTTCCGCTTTTTCACCAGTATGGACATCTCATGATGCACTTTGCTGTCTATTGGGGTCTTAAGATATACCAGATTCCTGACCCAAGGGATACCGATATGCTCCTGGAGGTGTTAACAAAATATCGTCCTTTTCTATGCGTATGTGTGCCTACGCAATACACGAGGCTGGTCTTGAAAGGACTCGGAAGGATAACGACCATGTTCATGTCTGGTGCGGCTGCTCTGGCTCCAGAAGTTGCCCAGAAATTCAAGCAGCAAACCGGTGTGCCGATAACCGAGGCTTACGGCCTGACGGAAACAGGCGGCGGTACCCACATTAATCTTTCATCTTTTTCCAAAATCACTGGCTTTGCAGCTTCTGAGAAGTTCGGCTCCATAGGGGTACCAATGCCAGATACAGAAGTCAAAATTATAGACCTGGAGACAGGTGAGGAAGCTCCGCCTGGGAAAGAGGGAGAGCTATATGTTCGTGGACCGCAGGTTATGAAAGGTTACTGGCCTGAACCCGGGAAAGGACTGGTAGATGGCTGGCTTCCTACCGGTGATGTCGTAAAGATGGACGACGACGGCTATTTCTACATTACAGACCGGGTTAAAGATATGGCAAGTGTTTCCGGACTTAAAGTCTATACCAGGCTGGTTGATGACGTTCTTTATGAACATCCAGCGGTGGCCGATGCGGCGGCGATTGGAATTCCAGACCCTGAACGTCCCGGCAGCGAAAGGATAAAAGCTTTCATAAGATTAAAAAAGGAGCAAGAGGGAAAGGTAACCGCTGATGATATAATCAGCCATTGCAAGGAGAAACTTCCAGCCTATTCCGTTCCGAAGTTCATTGAGTTCAGAAAGGAATTGCCTCTCACTGTCACTGAAAAACTCTTCAAGCGGCAATTACGGGAAGAGGAGATAGCCAAGATGAAGGAGGCGGGACTGCTGAAGGACTAAAGCTCAACCAGACCAAAGCTGAAAGCGTCGCCCTTGTGATACTACATATGGAAGATGCCGAGTTATGAAGATTTAGAAGCGCAGATAATAGATAGTGGTATATGTACAGTCTGTGGGGCATGCATTTTAGCCTGCCCCAATTCTCATATTAAGTTTGTTGATGGAAAGCCAAAGAGGCCTAAAAGAACACTGGACTGTGTAAGCTGTAGCACATGCTACGATGCTTGCTATATGCTCAGGCGAGGCTTGATTCAGGACATCGAGGCGAGCATTTTGAGTTGGGGGGAAAAGGGAAGTATCGGGATATATAAGCGCCTTCTGGCTGCAAGAACAAAAGAACAGAGCATAGAAAAAGCTTGTCAGGATGGTGGAATCGTAACCTCGCTCTTAATTTACGCCTTAAACGAAAATCTCATAGATGGAGCTTTGGTTGTTGGAAGAGACGGATGGATGCCTATAGCCTTTATAGCAAAAACCAGAGGTGAGATTATTTCCTCAGCAATGACTAAATATGGGACAACCCCTATACTAAAGGAACTTAGAGCTGCTGTTGTAGATCACGGTCTCAGTAGAATTTGCCTTGTGGGTTCATCCTGTCATATCCAGTCTATAAGATACCTTCAACATACAAGCCTGCCGCTAGCCTCTGCAATAAAACTTACCATAGGTTTGTTCTGCCGTGAAAATTACGAATACCACTGCATGCAAGGGAAGATGAGGGAAAGAGGGTTAAACATTGAGGAGATAGACAAGTTCGATGTTTCCGAGGAGTTCAATGTATATGCGAGTGGCAAGAAATTATCTTTTCCCATAACTGAGGTAAAGAGTTGCGTGCCTAAACACTGCCTTACTTGCGATGATTTCGCCAGTGAATTAGCAGACATATCAATTGGAAGCGATGGCTCTCCAGAAGGATGGTCAACTGTCATAGTTAGAACTGAAGAAGGAGAAAAGGTTTTCTCACAGTTTGAAACAAGTGAGGTTATAGAGACAAAACCTATACACAACTTGGATTATCTAAAGGAGATAGCGGATAGGAAAAGGGAAAAGGGTAAGCAGACAAGGGACATGTTTAGTTTAAGAGAGGAAGGTTTAGAGAAAAAAGACATTGCGGTTAGATTAGGGATAACAGAAGAGAGAGTATCCCATAGGCTTACGGGAATTTAAGATGATGTAGGGATAGCCTTAAGACCCGAATTCTTAATGGGCTGTAATTTCCGGTAGCGTCTAAATGTGTTAAGCTTTTATCAATATCCAAAAGGAAACAAGAGTGGGTCAGGTCTCCCGCTTTTATGGGCTCGTAGCTCAGTGGCAGAGCGGCCGGCTCATAACCGGTTGGTCGTAGGTTCGAATCCTGCCGAGCCCACTTATTGTTAAACCTTGCGACCTATTTCTGCGGCCTCAGCGATAGCGTCCAGAGCTTTTCGAGGCTGTTTAGCATCACCGATAACATACATTTCTTTTGTCTTACCCCGGACTTTTTCAGCAAGTTCATTTACAGGAGCAACTCCCATCGCCAGAACAACGGTGTCAAAACCTGAAAGCGTTTCCTCCTTGCCATTTCGCTCAAGGATTGCTCCATCCTTAACAAACCTTTTTACCAAGGCAGAGGTAATAATGCTTGCTTTCTCCTGGGCAAGCCTTTGAAGAAGGAAATACCTTGTCGCAGCCCCGACATCCTGTGCAACTCTGGGTAGCGCTTCTACTAAAGTTACCCTGCATCCCATGATTTGTCCTAGAAAGTCCGCTGTCTCACAGCCCACCATACCTCCTCCTATTACCAAAATGCTGCGTCCCGGTATCACTTTGCCCCCCAGGATGTCAAAAGCTGTGACCACCCCCTCCTCTTTTATCCCTGGAATGTCAGGAATGACAGGAGTTCCTCCTGTAGCAATTACTATTGCATCAGGCTGAAGGTCATCAATGGTTTCTTCAGTTGCTTCTTTACCTAAGATTATCTTTACTCCCGCCTTTCTAACCTGGGTGCTCAAGTAATTTATTATCTTAGTAATTTCTTGCTTGCATGGAGGAACAGCAGCAAAATTGAATTGACCTCCTAGTTTTTCTTCCTTTTCATACAGGCAAACTTCATGGCCTCTTAAAGCCGCGACACGAGCCGCTTCCATACCACCAGGGCCTCCTCCCACAACTAGAACCTTCTTGCTTTGAGAAGCTGGGGTAAATGCCGTCTCCCTTTCCTTTCCCACCGAGGGATTAACCAGACAGGATATGCCTGCTTTCCTGGAATGAAGAGGCCTATCTATACAACCCTGGTTGCAACCAATGCACCATCGGATATCTTCATAATTTCCCTCTGCTGCTTTCTTTGGCAATTCAGGATCTGCTAAAGATGCTCGTCCCATGGAAACCAAGTCAGCTTGATCCTCTTTCAGAATCTCTTCAGCCATACGGGGGTCATTAACTCTACCTACAGCAATGACTGGCACAGAGGTAGCCTTCTTAACCTCGGCAGCAGCATTCACATTGTAGCCAGGGGAGATTGCCATAGGAGCGATTATATAATTAAAACTAGCGTAAACACCGGTAGACATATGGAAGGCGTTCGCCCCAGCTTGCTCTAGAAGGGGGATTATTGTCTTGGTTTCCTGAATGGTTCTTCCACCAGCGACTCTCTCGTCCCCACTTAAACGGAAAATGATGGGATAGTCAGGTCCCACCTTTTCCCTGATTTTGTGGATAATGTCGGTGGGAAACCGTAACAGCCCCTCCAGATCTCCTCCATAAGCGTCTGACCGGCGATTGGCATACCCTGACATGAATTGTGCTACCAGGTATCCATGGGCCCCGTGAATCTCTATGGCATCTATCCCTGCCTCTTTAGCCCTTCTAGCTCCTTCAGCAAATTGCTCCTCTAGTCCCCAGATTTCCTCGACAGTGAGTTCCTTAGGAATTTCTCTGCAAACAGGGCAGGGAATTGCTGAAGGGGCCACCAGGGGTCGACCAGTTAGGAACGAAAAAGTTTGTCTTCCTGGGTGATACAATTGAACTGCAATTTTTGCTCCTCTAGCATGTGTTGCCTTGGCTAGGTCCTTGAATCCTGGGATAAACTTGTCGTCCCAGATGCTGAGTTGATTAGGTGTACCTTTACCATAAGGACTAATAGCGGTTATCTCGGTGATAATCAAACCAAAGCCACCATCAGCCCGGGCTACAAGGTAGTCCCTAAGGTGCTCGCTTACCGTGCCATCGGGGTTAGCAAAGTTAGTACCCATTGCAGGAACTACCAGTCTGTTTTTCAACTCCATTGAGTTGATTTGTATCGGTTCAAAGATTTTTGTGAGGGAGGATATTGTCATTAGACTTCCTTTCGAATATCTGAACGATGGTAGAAAGTTAACATCTATTAACCATGTAAAACAAGGAGGTAGTTGACATAATATTAACAGGCTCCAGCGGAGGGATGATACTTACAGTAGGAATAACTAATCATGAGACTTTAGACAAGAGCTGAGGTAGAACAGGGCAATTATGGCACGGTTATTTAGATACCATTGTGACTACGAAGCCTCAGGGTGAAGGCACATCATGCCAGTGACGGATCCACTGTATAAGCGGCCATCAAGCCCGATTTCGGTTGCTGCCCAACAACTGTTATACTGTGGATCGCTGCCAATCTCATAGGAGAAAACCGATTGCCCTGTATCCCAATCCAGTGCTTCCCACGTCCAGTTTCCTGATCGTTGTCCAATGTCATAGATAAGGTTGGTGGCTGCACTCATTGCTGGTATTCCATTAGGCAGACTGACTTCTTCATTCACCCAGACTGAGCGCAACTCTTGAGTCTGAGGGTTCCATTCAAATTTCTCCGCGCCATATGGTGCTACATCTGGATACTGCGACATCACTATATTGATGATAGGGTCTTCAGAGGTGGTGTTAAGTTGATTGTTGACCACCAGTGCGCCGTATCCTCTAACACACACAGATTGCTCGGAGGAGGACTCGGTGGCTTCAGGATTGCCGAATGTCACCGGGATCTGAGCTGCTATACGACGGTCTTTAGTCCCAGGAATCTGCACCCAGTCAGGTGGAATCTTGTCCCGCCAGAAGAGCACTATGTGCATTAAGTCCTGACCGTCAGTAATGACAACGAACTTATCTTGCTCTCCAGTCCCCATCAAACTAGGTGTAGAACCAGAACCCATGCCAAGCCTTATACCGCCCACCTCACCACCTGTTTCATAATTGGCAATCCAGCCTCCTTCGCCTTCATTGGTTGTTAGTCCGTCTCCCGTCCACTGTACACGGTACATGTGCTTGCTCGTGACTACATAAATCCCGCCATCTTCATCACATGCGATTGAATTCGATGTTTCTTCGTCCTCTCCAAGATGCAGGAAATGTGCCGAGTCGAAGCTGCGGGATACAATCCCAACAGTCGCTTTATTGGTAATGAAAACGAGCATGCCATCGTATGCAATATTAAGGCCGGCGATAAATTCATCTTCGCTGCGAAGCTGGTCTTCAGGGATTTCAAAAACGCGCTTTGTTACTATCTTTGAATAGGGATCACCAAGAACCTCATCACCGTATCCGAAGATCTTACGGATGCTGGGAACAAAAAACGTACCTTCGCAGTCAACGAGTGTATACGCGTTGGACAATCCGCATTCTATGAGAGATAGCGTTACATTTAGAGGTTCTTTCTCTATCTTCTCAATGTAGGAAAGCCTACCTCCATCGAGACCTGCCTTGAATACCATGGCCGGGGTATTTCCCCATAATACGCGGTTGCCGTCAGGGTACGCACCAGAAATAGCAACAGTTATTGGCGGGTAATACATTAGCTCTCCCAAGTAATCGAATTTATATTCCGACGTATCCTTAGTTGGCCCCGGATACAGGGAAGATGCCTGACAGTATGGATTCGCGTGTGACATAGGCCACGGTGAATCAGCCACAAACGGATTTACTGGGGGTTCATCGAGAGTAATTGTGTCAATTGCACCAGGTTGCTTGCATCCCTGTGTATAAAGCAAAGCCCCGAGGGCGATCAAGACAATCAACACTGCCATTATGGCTTTGTTTATGGAAAAACCAGGGCCTGTTGATACAGTTTCTCCCCATTTCTCTCTCATAGTTTTAACCTCCTTTGAACTTACTGAGAGGTGGACAACATCCGGTACTCATCACCAATTCTGCGCAAATTCCTTATTTTCTACCATGAAAGGCTTTATGGACTTCCTTTAAATGCCTGTTGGTGACATGAGTGTAAACCTGAGTTGTTCTGATACTTTCATGGCAGAGCATTTCTTGAACAGAGCGAAGGTCAGCCCCACCTATCAACAAGTCCGTGGCAAAAGAATGCCTCAACGTGTGAGGGCTTACTTTGATTGATAATCCACATCTTCTTGCATACTTGGCAACGATTTTTTCGATAGACCTTGCTGTCAGTCGCATCTTTTCCCCATTCTTCTGAGTATCTACTGAACCACTGTATCGAATAAACAGCGGCTTAAAATGGTCTTGACGCAACTGCAAGTATCGCTCAATCCACTGTGAAGCTGTATCCGACAAGAAAACTACCCGTAGTTTGTTTCCCTTGCCTTTGACACCAAATTCCTGGCGCTTTAAGTCTATCTGGTCGCGATTCAATCTTACTAACTCTGATACTCTTAGTCCTGTGCTAAAGAAGGTTTCCAAGATAGCTTTGTCCCGCAAGCCTATCTCATTTGATATTTGGGGGCTGTTCAACAGCCTTTGTATCTGTTCGGGGTCCAAAAAACTAACGGAGCGGGAGCTCTGTTTCGGAAGTTCTATCTTATCAGGGGATAAGGTAGGTATATCACGCTTGACCAAGAGATAACGTAGAAAAGCTCTCAGGGCGATAATGTGGTAGCTTTGCGAGACGCGCTTTAATAGCAGGCCGTTTCGAGTACGAAGATGCGCCAAATATAACCTATATCTTCTAATAAGCTCCAGGTCTATGTCTTCAGCTCTACGGGTAGGAGAATTTTCGCTGAGCCAGTTGTGGAAACGGTCCAAATAATGTCTATACACGCGGATAGTAAGAAAAGAGCAGCCCTTTTCGATTTCCAGGTATTCCAGGAACTCGGTGATTAATAGGTCTAGGCTTGTGTCGTGATTCAATGTTCTATTTCCTGCACTTCTTTGGTTCGCAAAAGGTTTGTTATGCGAACCAATTTTATATTAAATCACTATGCTCACTTTTGTCAATGGATGTGTCCCCTTCCCCTTTTTATTGGTTGTCGGTATTTCTGGGGTGCTAAGGTTGGCTGCAGGCAAAATTGCCTGGGACTATTCTTTTCAATCGCAGGGTTATGACAAACCAATCCCTATAGCTCGATTATCAATCCTGCCCCACACTCCAGAGCTTTTCCTTTGAACACCTCTCTTATTTTTTGTTTGTGTTGAGTGCAATGACAGGGATAAATTAGCGATAAATCATCAAATGCCTTGAAGTCATGAAAACCATGAAATCCGCCGGCAATGCCGTAAACCTTACCAAAGTTCGCGGCAGCACCTAATATGCTGCTCATTGCAGGATGAGAGCAGCCAGTTACCACGAAAATGCCTTTATCTGTCTTGAGCGCCAGAGACTGCTCTATATCCTCAAGCTCACCTGTAGAAAAGACATTTTCACAAATTTGGACAGCGTCCTTTCCAACAATAATTACCTTTCTCTCTGAAGGCGCTAATCTCAGCGAGCTGGGAATGTATAGTTCCGCAGTTTTGTTTATCTTGAGGATTTCGGAAAGTCCGCCAG
This sequence comes from Dehalococcoidia bacterium, assembly GCA_030606385.1. Taxonomy (GTDB): domain Bacteria; phylum Chloroflexota; class Dehalococcoidia; order GIF9; family AB-539-J10; genus CG2-30-46-19. Next base: position 515 of record JAUWGN010000004.1, on the reverse strand, counting down.
TATGGTCGAAATGAGCATGGGAAATCACGATTATCCCTATTTTCTCAGGGTCAATATTCAACTCTTTCATATTATGTAATAACGTGGGACTATCGGCGCCGGTATCAAACAAAATGGAGGGCGTCTTTTCCATCTCTACGTAAGCTGAAAATCCCCAGCCAGCTTTTAGTCCCTCCTTCTTCACTTCATTGTCATAAACAATTGTGATTTTCATTGTTTTCCCCTTATTTCAATGCATTTTACCACGTTCCCACTGGAAACCGGCCACCAGGTATGTGCATGACAATGCCCTACCCCTACACCATAGGGCCCCATCCCATAGACCGAATCTTGTGGAGGACATTCAATTTTAATGCTTGTTGGCACACCATTAATGTTGCCTTCCCAGGAAAGTCCAGTTTCGGATTCCGCAAAGTTATCGTCGATAAAATCTAGCCTGAGTGGATCCAAAAACCAGGAAAAATAAGCTACATATTCATCTCCACTCTTCGAAATCTTGCCATAAACATGGCACT
>JAUWGN010000028.1 GCA_030606385.1 Dehalococcoidia bacterium | reverse complement strand
GAGCTAGAAAGTGAACTAACTAATGTGATCGGAGAAAACAACTTCAGGCTTGAATAACCAACAATGTTGACATTTTTGGGCAGGATGGATAATATTAGAATAGATCCTGTTGTACATTAACAGTTAAATAGTGGAAGGAAGGTTCTATGTGGAGAGTTTGATCCTGGCTCAGGATGAACGTTGGCGGTGTGCCTTATGCATGCAAGTCGAACGGGGATATGACTTTCGGGTTATATTCTAGTGGCGAACGGCTGAGTAACGCGTAAGTAACCTACCCTCGAGTGGGGAATAACTTGTCGAAAGGCAAGCTAATACCGCATGAAGTAACCAAAAGGTATGTTTGGTTACCAAAGTCTTCGGATGCTCGAAGAGGGGCTTGCGTCTGATTAGCTAGTTGGTGAGGTAATGGCTCACCAAGGCGATGATCAGTAGCTGGTCTGAGAGGATGGTCAGCCAGATAGGGACTGAGACACGGCCCTGACTCCTACGGGAGGCAGCAGCAGGGAATATTGGACAATGGGCGAAAGCCTGATCCAGCGACACCGCGTGAGGGAAGAAGGCCTTCGGGTTGTAAACCTCTTTTCTCTGGGAAGAAATTTGACGGTACCAGAGGAATAAGCCTCGGCTAATTACGTGCCAGCAGCCGCGGTAAAACGTGGGAGGCGAACGTTATCCGGATTTACTGGGCGTAAAGGGAGTGTAGGCGGTTCTTTAAGTCAGGTGTGAAATTTCTTGACTCAATCAAGAGAAGTCATCTGAAACTGAGGGACTTGAGGGCGGCAGAAGGAAACGGAATTCCCGGTGTAGCGGTGAAATGCGTTGATACCGGGAAGAACACCAGTGGCGAAGGCGGTTTCCTAGGCTGTTTCTGACGCTGAGACTCGAAAGCGTGGGGAGCGAAGCGGATTAGATACCCGCGTAGTCCACGCCCTAAACGGTGGACACTAGATATGGGGAGTATCGACCCTCCTCGTGTCGAAGCTAACGCTTTAAGTGTCCCGCCTGGGGACTACGACCGCAAGGTTAAAACTCAAAGGAATTGACGGGGGCCCGCACAAGCAGCGGAGCGTGTGGTTTAATTCGATGCTACGCGAAGAACCTTACCAGGGCTTGACATGTCAGTAGTAGGAATCCGAAAGGAGGACGACCTGTATCCAGTCAGGAACTGTCACAGGTGCTGCATGGCTGTCGTCAGCTCGTGCCGTGAGGTGTTGGGTTAAGTCCCGCAACGAGCGCAACCCCTGTGCTATGTTAAATTCTCATAGCAGACTGCCTTGCAAAGCAAGGAGGAAGGCGGGGATGACGTCAAGTCAGCATGGCCCTTATGCTCTGGGCTACACACACGCTACAATGGGTGATACAAAGGGTTGCGAAGGAGCGATCTGGAGCTAATCTCAAAAAATCATCCTCAGTTCGGATTGCAGGCTGAAATCGCCTGCATGAAGTAGGAGTTGCTAGTAACCGCAGGTCAGCCATACTGCGGTGAATACGTTCTCGGGCCTTGTACACACCGCCCGTCACGCCGTGGAAGTCAGCAATACTTGAAGTCGATGGGCTAACTTGCTTCGGCAAGAGGCAGTCGCCGAAAGTAGGGCTGGTAACTGTGACGAAGTCGTAACAAGGCAGCCGTACGGGAACGTGTGGCTGAATCACCTCCTTTCTAGGGAGTCAAAGGATAAATCCTAATGATTCCTAGGTCGGTCGATAGATCTTAAATCTATCGTTATTCGTTTTTTGCCTTCCTTCCACTGTTTAACTGTTAATCGTCACACTCAAATCGCATAAACCAATTTTCTCATTTTGCTTCTTTTTTGCCGGGCTGCTGCAAGAAATTTGACGATAGGTCATTAAAGGATTATCATTTAAGTCACAATGCAATGTTTGGTCTATTCTACTGAAATGAAGAGGGAAAATGGAAAGTTATGTATATGTTTTGGTTTGTCTTGTTTCTATATTGGGTATCCTTACCGGTTACTTCGTGAGGCAGTTAATAGCGAATCAGCAAATTCGCAGCGCCCAGAAAGAAGTACGAAAGTTACTAGATGATGCAACAGTAAAGCATAAAGAAGTTCTTCTTGAAGCCAAAGAAGAAGCCACTAGACTCAGGAAGGGTGCTGAAGCTGAAAATAAAGAACATCGCCTCGAAATACAACGCGTAGAGAATCGCCTCACTCAAAAAGAACAGACACTGGACCAGAAAGCAGAGCTTGTTGAAAGACGGGATCGCCACCTTAATTCAAAAGAAAGGGACATCGAAAGGATAAAGGATGAGCTTCAAGTATTGAAGCAAAAAGAAGTGGAGCAATTAGAGGCTCTTTCCAACGTATCCAGTGAGGAAGCAAAACAGCTCTTATTACAGGCTATAGAATCTGAAGTCAAAGATGAAGCAGCACGTCAAGTTCGAACCTGGGAAAACGAGGTGAGAGAGGAAGCGAACAGGCGAGCTCAAGAAATCCTAGCGACAACCGTCCAACGGTGTACCACAGACGTCGTCTCAGAGATCACGGTTTCTTCAGTCCCTTTACCCAGCGATGAAATGAAAGGACGACTTATCGGTCGTGAAGGTCGTAACATTCGGGCGTTGGAGCAAGCTACCGGGGTAGACCTCATTGTCGATGATACCCCTGAGGTAGTCACTATCTCTAGCTTTGATCCAGTGAAAAGAGAAGTGGCCCGGATTGCGTTAAACAAACTCATCCTTGATGGGCGTATTCATCCCGCCCGAATTGAGGAAGTGGTAGAGAAAGTCAAAGCTGAAGTTGAAGACATTATTCAAAATGCGGGGGAGCAAACTGCTTACGAAGCAGGTGTCCCAGGGTTACATCTTGAGTTAATAAAGTTACTTGGCAAACTCAAATTCCGCACCAGCTATGGTCAAAATGTGTTGTTACATAGTATTGAAGTTGCACATCTAGCAGGGATGCTAGCCAACGAAATTGGAGCTAATAGTGCAGCATCCAGAAAAGCTGGCTTGCTTCACGACATTGGCAAGGCAGTAGATTATCACGTGGAAGGTCCCCATGCTTTGATAGGCGCTGATTTGGTTAAGCAATGGGATAAATCTCCGGAGGTAGCTCAAGCAATTGCTGAGCACCACGGTGAAGCTTTAACAAGCAGCGTTATCGGTTTTATCGTCGCCGCTGCTGATGCTATAAGCGGTTCGCGTCCTGGTGCCAGACGTGAATCCGTGGAGCAATATCTAAAACGAGTAAGAGATTTGGAAGACATAGCTAGTAGCTTCCCTGGAATAGAGAAAACTTTTGCTATTCAAGCAGGACGTGAAGTACGCATAATGGTGAAACCGGAGGAAATCGATGATTTGACCGCAATAAGGTTAGCCAGAGACATCTCTAAAAAGATAGAGGAAAGCTTGACTTATCCTGGGCAGATAAAGGTTGTTGTGGTACGGGAGACTACAGTAGTAGATTACGCTAAGTAAATTGGGGTGGAGGTAGAATTGAAAATATTGGTAATAGGAGATGTAATTGGCAAACCAGGCAGGGAAGCGGTCAAAGAAATTCTACCCCGCTTGCGCGATGAATACGAAATTACCCTAGCAATAGCCAATGGAGAAAATGCCGCAGGTGGAATAGGACTAACTCCTGGCACAGCACAGGAACTTTTTGACTCTGGAATTGATGTAATAACCACAGGAAATCATGTTTGGGCCCATCATGAAGTTATTCCTTATTTAGATAGCGCTGCTGCTGTAATCCGTCCATTGAATTATCCCCCAATGACTCCCGGACGGGGCTATTGGATCAAGGATAACATCATGGTGGTTAATATAATTGGGCGCACTTTCGTAGGGGATTTTGATTGTCCATTTCGAGCTATGGATAAGTTATTAGGTGAACTTGACAGGAAGCCTGCTGTCATCATTGTTGATTTTCATGCCGAAGCAACTTCAGAGAAAGTAGCAATGGGTAGATACCTGGACGGACGCGTTAGCGCTGTTCTGGGGACACACACTCACATAGGCACTATTGATACATGCATATTACCCAAGGGCACCGCTTATGTGACTGAAATAGGCATGGTTGGGCCTATAAATTCCGTCATTGGCGTTGAAGTGAGCGCTGTGATTGACCGTTTTCTTACCCAAATACCCAAACGTTTTTCAGTGGCCAAAGGTCAAGTTTCATTTGATGCTATTGTAGTGGAAGCAACTGACAATAGCGGCAAAGCAATAGACATCAAGCGTGTCCGACAAGTGGTGGACTAACCAAAGTCATTCTCCACTTTTAAACTCACCAAGCAAACATTGGAAATCTGGAAGAACTTCTTCCGTATCTCAAAAGGGCGAGACAAGATAAGTAGAGTGCTTCCTCTGATGGCCGTCGTTATGATATAATCTCTCGGTTGTCAAAAGCTTGAAGGGAAGCAATGGAAGCATTTCGCGAAATTCTTTGGAATGTTCCCGGGGGACCATGGGCTATCTACCCTGTAGCCCTCGTGGTAGTTATCATTCTTCTTTATGCTGGTTTTGTTCGCTTTCTGGATGTTTGGCGGCGCGGTAAGCCTGAGGATAGATTCCACCCTTTTTGGAGCAGGATAGGGAATTTCATAAAACTTGGTGTTGTCGAAGGTCTGATACACAGGAAATTCCTTAGGGAGCTTTATCCCGGAATAGCACATCTCCTCATCTTCTGGGGATGCATAATTCTCTTTCTCGGAGCAGGAATAGATTTTATTTCCCACTACTGGTTCCATTCCTGGTTTCAAGGAACGCCCTTTTTAATTCACTCTCTTGTTAATGATATCGGAGGCATCCTGGTCTTCATAGGAGCGATTATATTCATCATTCGCAGATATGCCCAAAAACCAGGGGCATTCCAGGAGAGATTAGATAGAAGTGCTGATGACCTCATAGCCGTTAGCCTGATTCTAGCGGTGGTAGTCACTGGCTTCTTTGTAGAGGCTCTCCGCATTGCTGCCGTGGAACCAGGCACTGAAGCTGCCTGGAGCCTATGGTCACCGTTTGGGCTAGTGATTAGCAAGGCATTCATCGGACTCAGTTCAGGAACAAATCTGGTTTTACATCAAGCATTGTGGTTCCTACACCTCATACTTGCCGCTGGCGCTATTGTCTACATTTCACTTTTCTACAATAAGCTAACTCATATCATCGTCTCCCCGGCGAATGTCTTTCTCCGCAGTCGAGAGCCTAAAGGAGCGTTACAGCCCATTAACCTAGAAGAGGCTGAAACCTTTGGTGTAGGTAAGATTGAAGACTTCACCTGGAAGCAGCTATTAGATCTGGATGCTTGTACTCGCTGCGGAAGATGCCAGGAAATATGCCCTGCTTACCTTAGCGGTCAACCGTTATCTCCCAAGAAGCTAATCCAATCACTGAAAGAACATCTATTGGAACAAAGCGAATATCCATTTAAGATTAAGGTGCCCAAGACATCCTTGCTAATCCCGGAGGCAGACCCACCCCGTTCACTTATCGGCGAGGTAATACCTGAAGATGCCATCTGGAGTTGTTGTACTTGCCTTGCCTGTCAAGAAGCGTGTCCAGTTTATGTAGAACACATTAATAAGATTATTGATATGCGTCGTAGCCTAATTTTAGAGCAAGCCAAAGTCCCTGAATTAGCTGAACCAATATTGACCTCTATCGAAGCTAGAGGACATGTCGTCATCGGCACTACACATACCAGGACGGATTGGGAAGAAGGATTGGAGGTAAAACACCTTTCCGAGGATAGCGCGGTTGATTTGGTATTCTGGGTAGGTTGTCAGGCGTCTCTAGAAGACCGCAGCATGAAGATTGCTCAAGCATTTGGCAAGGTATTAAAAGCCGCCAATGTTAACTTCGCCACGCTGGGTACTGAGGAAACTTGCTGTGGTGATCCTGCTCGAAGGATGGGTAACGAATATTTGTTCCAGATGCAGGCTACTAAAAACATCGAGCTATTAAGGAACTATGGTGTTAAGAAGATAGTTACCTCCTGCCCTCACTGTTTTAATACCATTAAAAATGAATACCCACAGTTTGGTGGTGAGTTTGAAGTCATCCATCACTCTCAGTTTATCACTCAATTAATGAAGGAAGGTAGATTGAAACTAACTTCACGATTGAACCAGAGAATAACCTACCATGACCCTTGCTATCTTGGCAGACATAATGATATCTACGACCCACCAAGAGAGGTTCTTGCTGCGATCGCCAAGAGCGATTTAGTAGAGATGGAACGCAATCGCTGGAACAGCTTCTGCTGTGGCGGAGGCGGAGGAAGGTTCTGGGTGGAGGAAAAGCAAGGTAAAAGAATAAGCGATGTGCGTATTGAAGACGTTATCAAAACCAACGCAGAAATAGTGGCTACAGCTTGTCCCTATTGCATGCAAATGCTCGAGGATTCCATAAAGAGCAAGGATGCGGAAGAGTCTTTGAAGGATTTAGACATCGCTGAATTAGTGGCTGAGGCAATAGAATAATTCTCAAACTTCCTACCGTGTTAATTCTCCCCCTACCTTTTCCATGACTTTTTGCATTGTTTCTCCGGCTTCACTGTGGATGACCACAGTAGCATAGTGGTCGAGGTCTGTGGAGGTAAGGTTGATGATCGCCATCTTTGCTCCAGCTTTCCTGGCATATTCTGGCATATATGCCGCGGGGTAAACTACCAAACTAGAGCCTATGACTATGAAGAGGTCACAACTCTGTGAACGGTGAGTAGCCTCCAATAATGTCCCCTGTGGCAGTTGTTCTCCGAAGAGAACCATATCTGGCTTCAGGAGACCACCACAATTAGGGCAATCGGGAACCTCGATGCCTTCCTTTATTCTGGGCAAAATTTCCTCCATGGGAAAACGATGGTCGCAATTAAGACATCTCGCCCACCGCATGTTGCCATGTAGTTCAAAAACCCTGTCATCAGGAACCCCTGCCTTCTGATGAAGGTTATCTATGTTCTGGGTAATAACACAATCCAATTTATCCAGCCTGCAAAGCTCGGCGATGGCATAGTGTGCTGGATTTGGTTCTATATTTGCTATAAGTGCACCAAAGCTGAGCAACTGCCAATGTTTCTTACGTGCTTCTAGACTGCTGACAAACTTTTGGTAAGTAAAATCATCAGGGTCAAATCTATCCCATATTCCTCCCGGGCTGCGGAAGTCGGGTATCCCCGATTCTGTGCTTACCCCAGCGCCGGTAAATACCACGATTCTGTCAGCTGTCACTATTAAGTTGGCCAGTAGCTCAATCTCTTCCACAGTTTAATTTTATCGCAAACAAACTGCTATTGGCTATATGCTAGCCAAATACATTATGATGTTGACATTACACTTATCCCTCTTTATATTTATACAACTAAAAGTTTGCCCGAGTAGCGCAATGGTAGCGCAACCGACTTGTAATCGGTAGGTTAGTGGGTTCGACTCCCCTCTCGGGCTGGGTTAGCGTTTTTGTTTTAATTATGATAAAGTAGCAACAGGCGGCGGGGTGCCGGAGTGGTTAATCGGAGCAGACTGTAAATCTGCCGCCCGTTAGGGCTACGTGGGTTCAAATCCTACCCCCGCCATGTAGGTTAGTAATATAATGCCCACATAGCTCAGTAGGTAGAGCACGTTCTTGGTAAGAACGGGGTCACCAGTTCGAATCTGGTTGTGGGCTTTTAAAGACGAAGGAGGTTAATAAAAAATGGCAAAGAAAGTTTATGAGCGAACCAAGCCTCACATCAATGTGGGCACCATAGGTCATGTTGACCATGGGAAGACCACGCTGACTTCAGCGATGACCGAAATATTATCGAAGGCGGGGCCTACTGAATTTCGCGCTTTTGAGTCAATAGATAATGCCCCTGAGGAGAAAGCCAGAGGGTTGACCATTGCTATTGCCCATATTGAATATGAAACTGATAAGAGACATTATTGTCATGTTGATTGCCCTGGACACGCTGACTACATCAAAAATATGATAACCGGGGCAGCCCAAATGGACGGGGCAATCTTGGTGGTCGCCGCTGATGATGGTCCCATGCCTCAGACAAGAGAACATATCCTTTTGGCTCGCCAGGTGGAAGTCCCCAGCATAATGGTTGCCCTCAACAAGATAGACCTGATGGAGGATCCTGAATTGCTGGATTTGGTTGAAGTAGAGGTCAGGGAGTTATTGACAAAATACGAGTTCCCAGGGGACAAAATTCCCATCATTCGGGTAAGTGCTCTCAAGGCTTTAGAGTGCGGATGTGGCAAGCGAGAGTGCCCTTGGTGTGGAGGGATATGGAAGTTACTAGATACTATAGATGAATATATTCCCATGCCTGTGAGGGAAAAAGACAAGCCTTTCGTGATGTCTATAGAGGATGTATTCAGCATTAAAGGGCGTGGTACCGTGGCTACTGGCAGGGTGGAGCGAGGCACCATTAAGGTTGGTGATGAAGCGGAAATAGTGGGTATCAAGGAAACACAGAAAACAGTGGTTACTGGAGTAGAGATGTTCCATAAGTCAGTTGAACTAGCTGAACCTGGTGATGCCATTGGCTGTTTGCTACGGGGCATAGAACGAGATGAAGTGATGAGAGGTCAAGTTCTAGCAAAGCCAGGGGTAACAAAGCCTTGCACTGAGGCCGAGGCCGAGGTATATATTTTAAAAAAGGAGGAGGGAGGAAGGCATACCCCATTCTTCACTGGCTATAAACCGCAGTTTTTTATCAGGACAATGGATGTTACCGGGGTCATAAGTCTTCCTGAAGGCGTAGAGATGGCTATGCCTGGCGATAGCTTAACGCACATGAAGATTAGTACCATCTATCCCGTGGCTATGGAAGAGGGATTGCGGTTTGCCATCAGGGAAGGTGGTAACACAGTAGGTGCCGGTGTGTTCGCCAAAATCATCAAATAAGCATGGCAAAAAAGCGGGAACAGCGCAAGATCATCTATCTAGAATGTGGGCAATGCCAGCAAAGAACATATACCTCTTCCAAGAATAAGACGAATGACCCACAGCGGCTGGAACTGAAAAAGTATTGCCCTCGTTGCCACGCCCATACACTTCATCGAGAGACGAAATAGTTCATGGCCAAGAGAAAATCGAGACTCAGCTTCTTCACCGAAGCAATAGCAGAACTAAGAAAAGCACATTGGCCAACAAGGCAAGAACTTTTCAGACTGAGCCTTCTGGTTCTTGCTCTCTGCATCCTCCTAGGCGCTATCCTGGGCACTTTGGACTATGGCTTCACTGAATTATTCAAACGTTTGGTCATAGGGAGTTAGTAAATGAGGCAAGACGGGCAATGGTATCTGCTGTATGTTTCTTCAG
>JAUWGN010000142.1 GCA_030606385.1 Dehalococcoidia bacterium | reverse complement strand
AGCTCACTTTAGATGGCTGGACTTTTTTTGTCAAGCTTGCCAAGTCTCTGTTATATTCTTTTCCAGCTTGCAATTATTCGGACCGGGGGAACGCAGTATGCTTCACATAACTACCGTGAGCGGGCTTCCCTATCTCAGCGGGAAGGTCTATAATGTAAAAAGGCTTCGTTCGGCACTGAGCTACCACTCACCGAATGAATTTCAGGAGTTATTTGTTGCCAAATAAATACAGTGCTACCTCGTCAGATTGCTCTAGCCTTTTCTGTCTAGAGGCAAGAGTGCACTCCAGAAAGGAGCCTTAGCCTAAACAATGAATTCATGGTTTACAAGCCTGCCAGATAAAGTTCTGGATAACAAAGTGCTGAAAAGGCTCGGACGCTATTTCAAGTTAGACCTCAGGTATTTCATACAAAATTACTTCTACTTAGCCTCGGCTCAAGTGGTGACGCTGGGCTGTGGTTTATTACTCTCGGTTGCTTTTGCCAGGCTCTTGCCCAAGGAAACATTTGGTCAGTATAGCTTTATCTTCGCCATTTTAGCTATGGCGACTATAACCACTTTGCCCGGCATGGGCACCGCCATTGTGCAAGCGGTGGCTAGAGGTTATGACCGGGTTTTTATTGAAGGAACAAAAAAGAGGTTCAAATGGAGCATCTTGGGAGTCGCCGCTTTGTTGGCGATTGGAACCTACTATTTCCTGACTGGTTCTATTTTACTGGGGAAGTGTTTCATAGCTGCTTCGCTTCTTTTCCCATTGGCTCAAAATTTTGAGACATATAACTCATTCCTCGCCGGCAAAAAGCTGTTTGGCAAATCTGCCAGGTATCGAATCGTAGTTCAGCTTGTTTCGGTAACAGCTACTTTGCTGGTGGTTTACTTCACCAGAAACTTGATTCTGATTGTCATTGCCACTTTAGTCTCAACTTCCTTGCTCAGGGGTTATTATTTCCTGGTGACTGCCAAAAGTATCCACAGCCAGAGTAATGATGAGACGGCGATATCCTTCGGCAAGCATTTATCACTGATGGACGTTTTCGGCAGGATTGTAACTGAAGCCGACAGGGTGATTGTCGGCATACTGCTTGGGTTTGCCAACCTGGCTGTTTACTCAATCGCCCGCACAATTCCCAGAGGTCTACAGACTTTTGAGAGTCCTATTGCCCGCCTGGCTCTGCCAAAGCTAGCCGAGCTCAGTAAAGAGAAGGCTTATTCAGCCGTTAGAAAACGATACCTTTACCTAGTCCTCTTCGCTGCCGTTGCCTCTGGAATCCTTATCGTGATTTCTCCATATGTGGTTACCTTTCTCTACACACAGAAGTATGAAGCTTCCATTCTTTATATGCAGATTCTGCTTGTTGGTTTAGTTTTTTCGATACCAACTCAAATATTCAATAAGGCGTTGTTTCCCGCCCAGGCTGAAGTAGGCAAATTGTACCGATTCAGACTAATACGTCCTAGTGTCCGTTTGGTGCTTCTTGTTACCCTTGGGCTAAAGTTAGGACTTTTGGGCATAGTTTTAGCGGTGGTACTGACAGATTTATTTTCGATGGTTTACGCGCTGAAGTTAGCCGGTTTTAGCCGTGTAGTAGAATAAGGGGCAATGATAGGTTATGATGGGGCAACTTTCAGGGAAGCTATTGACAATCGGCATAGATATTAAGTGATGGAAGGATTAAATGAGCAAGGCACGCTTCTTCACTGACTTTAAATACACCTCTCGAGAGGACAAACCTGAGTATGTATGGCGGAGATATAGAGAAATACTTCAAGGGGAAATTTTGGATGTGGGAGCGGATCAATGCGGTTTAAAGAAATTTCTGCCTCCTAGGACGAAATATATAGGCATTGGGCTTGGGGGAGCGGTGGATGTGGAGATTGACCTTGAGAAGGGAAAACTCCCCTACCAGGACAACAGTTTCGACTGCGTCTTATGCTTGGATACCTTGGAACATCTTGATAATATATATGAGGTTTTTGACGAGCTGTGCCGGGTAACGAGGGAATATCTCATTATCTCATTACCAAACCCTTGGGTAAGCTTTATGGGTATGCTAAGGGGCGGGTATTACAAGCATACAGAGCTTCCAATGAAGTTTTATAACTTGCCAACTGATCCCCCTGAGGATAGGCATAAATGGTTTTACGGAGTGCATGAAGCCGAAAGATTTCTCAAGGAAAGAGGTGGGAGGAATGGCATGGAAGTTGTACAGCTAGATAGGGAGCATGCCAGCCTAAATCTCAAAAGGCGGCTCTACCGCATGATTTTGAAGCTTATTGTACATAAGGATGTTAATGTGGATAGCTTATGGAGTGGAAATGTCTGGGCAGTTCTGGCCAAAAGATAGGATACCGTTTAGTCTCCAAGAACAAAAACGATAGCTGGGAACGAGATGACAGATAATCCCAAAATAAGCGTGGTAATGTCCGTATACAATGGAGAGAGATATCTCAAAGAAGCCATAGAGAGTATCCTCAACCAGACCTTCACTGATTTTGAGTTCCTCATTGTCAACGATGGCTCAACGGATGGTTCTTTGCAGATAGCCCAGAGTTATCAGGATAACAGGATTCGGTTGATAAATAATGAGCAAAATATCGGCTTGACCAAGTCGTTAAATAAAGCCATGAGCCAAGCCAGAGGAGAATATATCGCCCGTCAGGATGCTGATGATATCTCGCTGCCCAACCGCTTTGAGGAGCAGATTAAGTATTTTGACCAGCATCCAGAGGTAGCCTTGCTGGGCACAAGCGTTTATAAAATAGAGGACCCGGGGAAGGTGGGGGGAAGAAGTACCGGACCAGCACAGCCGGGGGGAAATCTGTTGAAGGCAAACCAGTTCAGTCATGGTTCTACCATGTTCAAGAGGGAAGTAGTTGATAGACTGGGGGGGTACGATGAACTATTCAGGTATTGTCAGGACTATGAATTTTGGGGAAGGATTGCCAAACACTATACGGTAAGGAACCTGACGCAGGCATTGTATAAATTAAGGTTTCATGGGGGAAATATCCGCTCCCAGAAGAGGAATGAATCAGCCTTATATCACCTGCTAGCTGTAAGACTGGTAAACAATAATTTGGCTGAGGAAATACTGGAAGCAATAAAAGATAAAGGCATACTAAGCTTATATTCCTATTTGACCAAAGGTGAAAAAATACGTTTCCA
>JAUWGN010000017.1 GCA_030606385.1 Dehalococcoidia bacterium | reverse complement strand
GGAACGGAATACACACTTTTCAGGACAATACAAGAATTAGGTTTCTGAAAAAAGAATGATATTTCGTATAACAATGCTCTTGCAGCGGATCGCAAAAAACGCGCCCGCTGAAGAACGTCGTTGGTTGCCTGTTCCATCATGAGCTTTCTGTTTCCAAAGCGCTCCTTTAATTGAGCCAAGGGAGGTTTATTAACATGACGAAAAAAAACAACAGAGGGCAGGGTCAACTCGTCGCTAGATATTTATTTCCATGTAGTGCCCAGCTTACAAAAAGCAGCAGCACGAAGATTTGAGGAAGGCTTGGAGGGGGCTCTAACTGGGGAACAGTCCACCAAGGTTCAGCAGAAAAATGTCGGCAATTTTGCCTTGAGAGACCGTTTTGGACTAGAATTTAAAGCCAGGAGGGGTGACCGAGTGGTTTAAGGTGGCGGTCTTGAAAACCGTTTTCGCTTTTTGAGCGAACGTGGGTTCGAATCCCACCCCCTCCGCCAATTAGTAGCTATCAGCTTTCCTGAGATTGCCGCGCCTTCGGCTCGCAATGACACCCTGAAGGGAAATCCTAAGCTCTAAGCACTAAATCCTAAACAAATCCCAATATCTAAACTCAAAGTTGAAAACTGTTTTGGTCATTGGGATTTTGGTTATTTGATATTGTTTAGTATTTCGGATTTCGGATTTAGAATTTTCTCGGGGGATTGCCGCGCCTTCGGCTCGCAATGACAAAAAGAAAGGGCTCGCAATGACAAAAGGAGGGGCTCGCAATGACAAAAGGAGGGGGCTGGCAATGACAATGGAAGCTCCTTTCCCTTCAAAGGAGAGGCTGAGTGAGGGTTGTTCTACTCATAGGACCTGGGCATTCCCAGTATATGTTCTCCAACGTAGCTTAATGCCATTTGCTGGCTAACCGGAGCAAGTCTGATTAAGTTTATCTCCCGCCACCATCTCTCGACATCGTATTCCTTAGCATATCCGTAGCCTCCAAAGGTCTGCATTGCCCAGTAGACTGCCTTGATACCGCTCTCAACCGCCAGAATTTTTGCTGGATTTACAATTTTGCCTACTTCGGCAATGCTTGCCCCGTTGTCATATAGTGTGGACGCTTTGAAGTTGAGTAATTTTGCTGCCTCGATGCCGGCATAAGCTTCAGCCAAGTTGAACTGCAGCCCCTGGTAGCTTCCAATTGGCGTGTCGCCGAAAATTTTCCTGTCCCTGGAATAATCAATGGCTTTGCTCATCGCCAGTCTGGCGATGCCGATGGCTGCGGTAGTAAACGACATCCTCTCGATATTCAGGGTATCGAGCAAAGAATGCCAGCCACCATCCAGTGGTGGCATCAGCGCATCTTCAGTCACCTTCAGGTCATCGATACCGATATCGCACGAATGGGAGTAATTTATCCCGTGTTTAGGGATGGTGGTTACGTTAACCGCCGGATTGGGTAAATCTATGAGGAAGAGACTTAGTCCGAATGTCTTTCGAGGGGCTTTTTCCTTTGGCGTTGTTCTGGTTATGAGCATCATTCCTCTGGCTCTATCAGCCCCGCTGATCCAGGTCTTGTTACCGTTTATTATCCAACCAGCATCTACTTTTTGGGCTCTCGTTCTTGTGTTAAGCGTATTTGTGCCAGCATCCGGCTCGGTGAGCCCCATGCAAAATTCAATATTTCCCGAAGCAATGCCGGGCAGGTATTTTCCCTTTTGTGCTTCAGTGCCGTGCCGAATTATGCTGATGCCGCCGAAATCTTCAGTTATAACGAGATACCATATACCAGCCATACCACATCCATTGGCAGCTAACTCTTCCATGGCAATGAGCAAGTCGGTTACGCCTTTTCCGGCACCGCCATATTTCTCAGGGATTACCATCCCGGTGAATCCCGCCTCACCGATTGCTTTGTAGAATTCCTCACCAAATTCTTCCTTCAAGTCCTTCTCTCTCCAATATTCAGGCGGGAAACTCTTAGCTATTTCCTTAGCGGTGTTAGCAATCATCTTTTGTTCTTCAGTAAAGTTAAAATCCATTCAAAGCTCCGCCTAATAAATATCAAAAATCAAAGGTCAAAAATCAAAGTGACAATTCAAAATGCAAAGATAAGACCCTTCACCAGTGCTCAGTGTGGCACGGGTTGGGGAAAATTTTACTTTTGCTCTGTATTTTTGCATTTTACATTTTAATCTTTTATTTACCTCTGTTACCACCCCCTTGTTTCGGGACTATTATCTATCCCGTACCTATTCTTAATGAATTCCAGGGTAGCTTTCGTGGAGTTCTCCACAGATTCCATTTCCTTGGGGTCTTTCTGCAGACAAGCCCACTCAGGAGGCTTCTCATCTTGGATTGCTGCCACAGCATACAAATCCATCAAATCTCCCTTTCTGCTTTCCTTGGGCATGAACTCAATATTCACCTTTTTCCCGATGAAAAGCTCCTTTGGTCGTATGTGCAGCAACATGGACAGGGTAGTATCAGCACCATCAACTTGAACCCAGCCCATGGAGAAAGGCAGCATGTGCTCGAAGGGAGCTGCTGCCAGACATTGCACCGTAAAAGTATGAATAATGCCGGCTGAAGGAAGGTCTACCCAGTTATCAAAGCAGTCAGCTACCTTGCACTGTGGATTCCAGCAGTGAGCTCGAGGAGGGCAATATACCGTGCCACATTTCGGGCACTTTGTGCCCATAAGCTTTCCCTCCAGCAAGCCCCGGAAAAATGGCGAAACAAGACCATAGCTATGGGAGTAGAGAGCGAAGCTAGCACGGTCTATTACCATGAATTCCTTTGGAGCTCTCTTCTTCGCTTGTTCAACCGTGCCACCACCCCAGGGTCCTTTCACTATCTGATGTCCTTTAATGTCCCACAATCCAAGGTGGACTATTGGCTCCCAGAAATCATGAGCCGCTGTTGACTTATCCACCACTGCAGGATAATCCCTGTATTTCCTTTCACGCTCTCTCTTTACTGACCTTACTTTTAACTTTATCTCGGTTAATCCCTTTTCTTCTTCCATTCTATTTCTCCTCTCTTTAATCTCGCTCAAAAATTATGACTCCGCCTTGACAACCAGTGCCGCCATGTCCGGTGATAAGTGCCCTTTTTGCATTTGGCACCTGTAAGCCATCTGGACCACACATTTCCTTTACTTTTCCAGCAAGCTGCCAGTAGAGGAAAGTGGTATAGTAGAGAGTAGTAGCACCAACGGGATGTCCCGTTGATGTCAAGCCGCCACTTAACAGAACAGGGCATTCGCCGCCATACTCTACTATTCCTTCTCGTATCATATATTTCCCTTCTCCTCTGCCGCAAAGCCCCAGGTCCTCATAAAGACAAAGCTCGACACCATCGTAAGGAGTAAAAAGCTCCATTAAATCTATCTCCTTTAGCGGATTGGTAATGCCTGCCTGGGCATAGGCTCTCTTTGCTGCTACATGCAGACTGGCGAAGTTTGCCATGTCGGGATAGGGTGTCTTAGGTATTTTGACAAAGTCGGGATATATCTTCGCTTCGTCCTTAAATCCGGCATAGACAAAATCAACTGTTCGGTCTCCCGGCCTCATTGAGTCCGTCCCTAAACCAACGCCGGTTATCCACATAGGTGTATCAGTGAACCTGTTAACCTTCTCCTCCGCTGCCATCAATATGCAACATGCCCCTTCGCTCATCACGGCGTTATTCAGCACCCTGTAAGGCCAGCATACCAATCTGCTCTTCCAGTAATCCTCCAGCGTTATGGGTGCAGTACCGTGTTGACTTAGCCATTGGGAGAAAGGAATGTGAGTAGAATTATTGTGGTTCTTCACAGCAATCCTGCCAAGGTCTTCGCAGGTCTCTCCATACAATTGCATATGCCTTACTTCCATAGCAGCGTAATATGCATTGTAATAGCCACCAACTGGGAAGTCCCAATCAGTATCGGCAGCGGAAGCAATCATTTCATTCGTGCTGGCAACATCAACCTCACACATCCATTCCCAGCCGGGAATTAAGATAACATCAAAGAACCCTGACTGGATCAAGTAATAAGCGTTAATCAGGGCATCCAAGGGCGTGGAGCCACCAGACTCAACTCTGTAGCCAGGCTTATTGTGCAAGCCAAGATAATCCTGGATTATCCAGCCCATGCATAACTGCTGATTCAAGTGGTCACTGAAATAACTCATCATTACTGCATCTATATCATCTGGTTCTAAATTAGGGCATTGGCGTAGCAGGTCCTGATAAGCTGTGGCAACACCTTCCTCGGCATTCTCCCCATGCCACAAATCTGGCCTGAATATCCCTCCACCACATATAGCTACTCTTCTGTTAGGCTTAGGCATAATTCATCCTCCTTTCTTTAACTATGGTCGTATCTAGCACCATCAAACGCTACTTCCATTTCACTTGCTTCCTCGCGATAGGTTGCTGCTAAACAGCTTGTATATCATAGCACTTAGCAGTTTGGTTTGGGAAGGCGATAAGACGAATACAGCAGATTGACCAGTAGCTGTTTTTCCCCTTATACTGTGGTGTTTCAGCATGAAGGTCCACGAATATCAAGCTAAGGCTGTGATGTCGCAATTTGGCATTCCTGTCCCCAAGGGGAAGGTGGCTTCCACCCCTGCCGAGTCTAGAGCAGTAGCTGAGGAAATCGGTGGCAGGGTGATGGTCAAGGCTCAGGTGTATGCTGGCGGTAGGGGAAGGGCTGGAGGGATAAAGGTGGCTGATACTCCAGAGGAAGCAGGAGAAATAGCAAGCCGACTCTTAGGAACAAGGTTGGTGACGCATCAAACCGGTGCTGAAGGTGTGCCGATAAGCAGGGTGTTGGTGGAGGAGGCAAGTGAGGTACACCGTGAGCTTTATATCAGCGTGCTTGTTGATAGCACCACGAGACTGCCTCTTATGATGGCAAGCGAAGCTGGTGGCATGGAGATTGAAGAGGTGACTCAGGCAGCCCCGGAGAAAATATTCAAGGTCTCTATTGACCCTGCTGTCGGGTTCCAGCCTTTCCAGGGACGCAAATTGGCTTATGGGATGAATTTGACTGCCAAGCAGGTAACTGAGGGAACCAAGCTAATGACTGGTCTCTACCAGCTTTTCATGACCAAAGATTGCTGTTTGGCTGAAATCAATCCTTTAGCTGTTACCGCTGACGGGAGACTGTTAGCTTTAGATGCCAAGCTTAACTTTGATGACAATGCTCTTTTCCGTCATAAGGATATTCAGGAACTCCATGATGAAGAACAAGAGGAACCGTTGGAAGTCCAGGCTCGTCAGTGGGGAATAAATAATTATGTGAAAATGGATGGCAACATTGGTTGCATGGTCAATGGTGCCGGGCTGGCTATGGCGGTGAATGACCTTATCCAATATTGTGGTGGTAGCGCAGCAAACTTTCTCGATATTGGCACGCTTAACACTACTGACCGCGTAGTCAATGCCTTCAGGATGTTTGTTGCTGACTCAGGAGTAAAGGTAGTCTTGGTAAACATATTTGGTGGCATGGCAAGGGTAGATGTTATTGCTAAAGGCATAGTGGAAGCCTATCAGCAGATGGATATTCCTTTTCCTGTGGTTGTTAGATTGGCGGGAACGAATGTTGATGAAGGCAAGCGCATCTTATCTGAATCAGGAATAAATTTTATTGAGGCAGAGGATTTTTACGATGGTGCCCATAAGGCAGTTCAAGCAGCGAAAGGGCAGATAAAGTGAGTATACTCGTTGACAAAGGGACCAGACTTTTGGTTCAGGGTATTACCGGAGGAGAGGGTAGCTTTCACACTCAGCGTTGTATTGAATATGGCACAAAAGTGGTAGCTGGCGTTACTCCTGGGAAGGGAGGCAACCAGATTCTAGGAGTGCCTGTTTACAATAATGTGGAGCGGGCAGTGGCTGAAACTGAAGCCAATGCCAGTATCATTTTTGTCCCCCCTGCTTTTGCCGCTGATGCCATCATGGAAGCAACGGATGCTGGCATACCTTTGATTGTGTGCATCACAGAAGGGATACCCGTCATGGATATGGTCAAGGTGCATAGCTATCTCAAAGGAAAATCAACTCGACTTATCGGCCCCAACTGTCCCGGAGTTATCTCTCCGGGGAAATGTAAAGTGGGGATTATGGTGGGAGAAATTCATCTTCCTGGCAATGTTGGGGTGGTTTCCCGCAGTGGCACATTGACTTATGATGTGGTGGCTCAGCTTACCAGCTTAGGGATTGGGCAATCTACCTGTGTTGGGATTGGCGGCGATGCCTTGCCGGGAAGCACTTTTGTAGATGTGCTAAAGTTGTTCAATGTTGACAATGATACTAAGGTTGTGGTCATTGTTGGTGAGATAGGGGGTACTTTTGAACAGGAGGCTGCGGAATTCATCAAAGGTGAGATGACAAAGCCTGTGGTTGCCTTCGTTGCAGGGAGCACTGCTCCATCGGGCAAAAGAATGGGACATGCTGGCGCTATTATTACCGGCATTGCGGGTAGAGCTTCAGAGAAAATAAAGGCCCTATCTGCTGTTGGAGCTATGATTGCTCCTAACCCCGCAGAAATCGGTCTCACTACCAAAAGAGTGTTAGACGGAATCAGCACATAGAAGGAGAGGGGGAAATCTTGCCTGGAGAGTGGCAAAGAGTTCAAATTGGAAAGCCAGTGCACGTGAGTCGCTATCCTCTCGTTGAGGAAATCTCTACCCCCCTGACTGCTCCAGAGGCTTTTGCCTTGATCAAGGACAATCCCTACAGCTTCTTCCTGGACAGCGGCATGGACCCGCAGAAGCTGGGACGCTATTCTTTCATTGGTAGCAATCCATTTCTAGTAATGAGCAGCCGAGGTACGGAGATCACCTTAGTTGATGGAGACAGACGAGAGACCTTGTATGATAACCCTTTCGATGTTTTGGAGAGATTGCTGAAAAAGTATAAATTGGACCACTGCTCGGCACCCGTGCCGTTCCTTGGTGGGGCAATTGGCTATCTCAGCTACGACCTGCGCCATTTTATCGAGCGCCTGCCCTCTATAGCTGTAAATGACCTCAAGTTTCCCGAGAGTTATTTTGCCTTCTATGACACCGTGGTCGCCTTTGATCACCTTGAGACGAAAGCTAACCTTGTTGCTACGGGTTTTCCTGAGATGGAAGAAAGCCTGAGGTTAGCACGAGCTAGAATGCGCATTAAAGAAATGAAGGACTGGCTTCATTCTTCCTTCCCTGCCTCGGAGGTTCAAACCTCTCTTTCTCCGAAGAAGAGGTTGGGTGAAAGTGAGATTCAATCCCTTGGGGGAAATGGGGAGCTCGTACTTAAGTCCAACTTCACCCCCGACGGATATGTCGGAACTGTGGATAGAGTGCGGGAATACATCGCCGCAGGCGACGTGTTTCAGGTAAACCTTTCCCAGAGGTTTGAGACCAAATTGACTATTTCGCCTTACGAGCTATATCAGCGACTGAGAGAGGTTAACCCTGCTCCCTTTGCCAGCTACCTCAACTTCGATGGAATAACGATTGTCAGTGCCTCCCCGGAAAGATTCCTCAAGGTTCAAGGTGACCTGGTGGAAACACGACCGATAAAAGGGACAAGACCGCGAGGCAAAGACCCTGTGGAAGATGAACGCCTGGCTCAAGAGTTGGTTCACAGCATCAAAGACCGAGCCGAGAATATCATGATCGTTGACCTGGAGAGAAACGACTTGGGACGGGTTTGCCGCTATGGCACAGTAAAAGTTCCCGAACTGGCTATCCTGGAGACCTTTCCTACCGTGTTTCATCTTACCTCGACTATCGTCGGCAGGTTGCGCCAGGAGAAGAGCAGCATTGACCTGCTCAAAGCTACCTTTCCCGGCGGCTCCATTACTGGCGCCCCTAAGGTGAGGGCTATGGAGATCATTGATGAGCTGGAGCCGACGAGAAGAAGTGTCTACACTGGCTCTATAGGTTATCTGGGCTTCAATGGAGACCTGGATATCAATATCGTTATCCGCACCTTTTTGATTAAGAAAAGCAAAGCTTACTTCCAGGTAGGCGGTGGCATTGTGTATGACTCCGATCCCGAAGGTGAGTACCTGGAGACTCTGGCCAAGGCTAGGGGTCTAATTCAAGCCTTGCAACTGACACCGGAAGTGAGCATAGCAGCAAAATGAAGGGAAGGAAGAAATTACAGGTTCCCTGGGGTATGCATGGTACTGATAATTGATAACTATGACTCCTTTGTTTACAACCTGGCTCAATATGTAGGGGAGCTAGGCTGGGAGCCCAGGGTGTTTCGCAACAACCAGATTAGTTTACCTGACATCGAAGAGCTGAATCCCAGCCACATTATTATCTCCCCCGGACCGTGCACCCCTTTGGAAGCTAATATCTCCAACGACGTGGTGCGATACTTTGGCGGGAAAATCCCTATCCTGGGGGTGTGCCTGGGACACCAGTGTATCGGGTATGCCTACGGAGGTAGAATTGGCCGGGCTTTGCCAGTCCATGGTAAGAGCTCCCTTATCTACCACGATGGTAAGACTATCTATCGGGACCTAGCTAACCCCTTCCCGGCAGCCCGCTATCATTCCTTGATTATCGAAAATGAAAGCCTTCCATCGTCTCTGGAAATAAGCGCCCAAAATCAGGAGGGGCAAATAATGGGGGTGAGGCACAAGAGTTACGTTGTGGAAGGGGTTCAGTTTCATCCTGAATCGATTCTCACCCAGACCGGGCATGATCTCCTGAGTAATTTCTTCCATTTTACTCAGCCAGCCTGGAGTTAAAGGACACTTAGTTGAGTGAAGGTGAAATGATGACAGAAATTATTTACTTCAATGGGCATCTTGTCCCTCGCGCTGAGGCTAAACTTTCCCCCTTCGACTACGGGTTTCTCTACGGATATGGGCTATTTGAGACTATGAGGGCTTATGAGGGGCATATATTTCGCCTTGACCGTCATCTAACGCGCCTTCGCTGCTCAGCCGAAAGCCTTGGCTTGAGACCCAAACTGGATGCTTTCGACCTAGAGAATGCTTGTGTGGAAACTTTACAGGCCAATAAACTCAAGAATGCCCGCGTGAGGCTCACTATCACTGCAGGAGAAGGTGATATGACTCCTGACCTCAACACCTGTTCTAACCTAACTGTTCTGGTCGCCGCCAAGAATTTCGTTCCGTTGCCCCCGGAAAAATATGAGCAGGGATTTAAGGCAGCGCTATCCTTCCTGCGCCGTGACAGTCAGTCACCTCTGTCCCGACTGAAGTGCACTTGCTATGTAAGTAACATCTTAGCTAGGATGGAGGCCAAGGCAGCTGGCTGCGATGAAGCTATCATGCTTAATGAACTGAATTACATAGCCGAAGGCAGCACTGCCAACATGTTCTTGGTGAGCAAGGGCGAGATCAGCACCCCTTCCCTGGAAAGCGGCATCTTGCCCGGGATTACCAGAGAGGCAGTCTTGGAAATAGCTCGGGATTTAAATATTAAGACAGTGGAAAGGCAGGTAGAGCTGAGGGAGCTAAGTAGGGCTGAGGAGGCCTTTGTTACCAATTCCATAATAGAGGTCATGCCCCTAACCTGGCTTAATGGCGAACCCATCGGCACGGGCAAACCAGGAAAGCTGACCAGAAATTTGATGGCTGCCTACAAAGAACTTGTAAAATAATACTTCTTTAGGCAGGCCCGGCGGTAGAAGCTTTGCTAGGCCCCCTTACTTAAGAAGCTTTCACCTGATATTTAGCCTTTCCTTCCTTGTAGAGGTCGCCGCCGTAGACATCGTTTATCACCGTGACGGGAAAGTCCTCTACTTCAAGGCGCCGGAGTGCTTCAGCACCAAGTTCCTCATAGGCTACTACCTCTGCCTTCTTGATGCTCTTAGAGATAAGAGCCCCTGCGCCACCTATGGCTCCTAAATATACTGCTTTATATTTCACCATAGCATCCTTCACCGCTTTTGACCTCGATCCTTTGCCGATCATCCCTTTCAAGCCTTCGGCTATCAAACGAGGTGAATAGGCATCCATACGACCGCTGGTGGTGGGACCAGCAGAGCCTATTGGTCTTCCTGGTCTCGGTGGGGAAGGTCCCATGAAATATATCGTCTGTCCCTTGATATCGATAGGCAAGGGTTTTCCCCTCTCCATAGCCTCAACTATCCTCTTATGGGCAGCGTCACGACCTACATACATCACGCCGGTGAGCAGAAGGTTATCCCCCGCCCTAAGCTCCTTCAGAGTCTCATCGGTTAACGGGAGTGTAACTTTTTTAACTTGAGCCATAACAACCTCCCCTTTTTTACCTTATTGTCATTGCGAGGCACATCAGTGCCGAAGCAATCTGAGTTGCTTTCCCATCGAGATTGCTTCGCTGCCCCTTCGCTACGCTCAGGGCTTCGGCTCGCAATGACATGGCGAATTCAGATTTTTAATCCTTTCAGTATATCTCTGGCGATGATATTTCTCTGGAGCTGCAAGGCTAAATTGGTAGAGCTCATCGCCAATGCATTGCG
>JAUWGN010000012.1 GCA_030606385.1 Dehalococcoidia bacterium | reverse complement strand
AGGTTTTTACATTTTAATTTGTCATTTTGACTTTTTATGTTTGATCTTTGATATTCTTCTGGATTTAGTGCTTGGGATTTAGGATTTCAACTCTGAGATTGTTTCGTCGCTAATCATATTGAACGAGTACAAAGAGTTGTTTTTGGGGTGATTTATGCTTAAAATAAATCAAAATAAAATTCCCAAAAACCAAAAAATTAGGAGGGCGCGCAATGAAAATCGTCGTTATGGGGGGTGCCGGCGATATGGGCAGTCGTGCAGTTGAGGAACTGGCACAGGCCGAAGAGGTTGAGCAAGTTACAATTGGCGATCGGAATGTGGAAGTAGCCCGCCAGATTGCAGGCAGACTCCAAAAGGAAAAAGCCAAAGTAGATATCAAGTCCGTAGATGCCAATGACCACTATAGCCTGGTGGAGACGATGCGCGGTTATGATGTGGCGGCATCTGCCCTGGGTCCTTTCTATCTCTTTGAAGCCAAACTGGTGCGGGCGGCGATTGACGCAGGGGTTAATTACACCAGCATCTGTGACGATTGGCTCGCCGCAGATGAAGTAATCAATCAATTCTCTGAAAAGGCTCGTGAAAAGGGAGTCACGGTCATTAGTGGTCTGGGTGCCAGCCCGGGACTTTCCAATGTTGGAGTTCGCTTTCTTGTCCAGCAGATGGACAAGGTTCGCCGGGCGGATATCAATGTCTATATGCCTTTGAATGCGGGTGGAGGTGAGGCAGTCATCAAGCATACTTTATTCATTATGGGGGGAAGAATTCCAATCTGGCGGGATGGAAAGCGGATGATGGTGCCTGCCTGCAGTGAAGAACGGGTGGTTGAATTTCCCAGGTTCGGCTCCATCAAGGTGTGGAATATGGGGCATGGCGAGCCAGTCACCATCCCTCTGTTTATCCCCGGGATAGAAGAGGTCAATTTGTTTATGGGCTTTGGGCGTGGTTCCAACTGGTTGGTGCTGCCCGCAAAGCTGGGATTTTTCGGGGGTAAGCGGCGCCGGCGGATGGCAGCTAAGTTACTGAATAGCCTCGAACACCTGGGTAAGCCTCCAGAACCAGAGTGGGGGGCGATTCGGATTGATGTCTGGGGTGAGCAAGGCGGTAAAGAAGTGCATGAGGTGGGCTGTGGGCTTGCCCAGATGCGTGAATCCACCGGGCTTTCTCTAGCTGTAGGCACTTTGATGCTTGCCCGGAAAGAGATTCTCACCACAGAGGGAGGAGTCTATGGCCCCGAAGCTTGCCTTGATCCAATCAAGTTCTTTACCTATATGAAAGAGCGAGGAATTACGTCATATTCTGACCTTGAGATGAGTAAGCCAATTATTTGAATTGGCAGGGTTTGAGGCCTGTAGAATGTGGAGGTGAGGCAGCCAAAAACATATTACTTGGACTTGGAAGGAAGAATTCTGGAAAGGTCGGCTTTACAGGAAGCGGAGGAAACAAAAAATGATATCGGATGCTATTAAAAAACAACTAGGACTTCCAGAGGTGGGGCAAATTGGTTATGTGGTAGCGGATGTACCTAACAAAATTGCCTACTATAAGGATACTTTTGGTATAAGCCCCTGGATATTACTGGATGCGAGGCCTGAGCCCTGCGTTGAGGGAGGGAAGGAAATACACCCATTGTTGAGAATAGCGCTGGCATATGAAGATTCAGTCCAATTGGAGCTTATTCAGGTAGTGGAGGGCGAGAGTTTCCACCTCAATCATGTTGAGGAAGGCAAGGAAGAAGCGCATCATCTAGGCTTTATGGTTCACAATATAAACAAGAGACTCGATGATTATCGTAGGATGGGCATAGAGATAGTGCAAAGAGGGACTATAAAAGATAGTGGCCTTACAATAGATTATGCTTATTTGGATACAATCGACCAGGCAGGCATCATCATTGAGCTTCTGCAGTGGCGGTTAGGTCCGGTGCCTTTGCCCGTAAACAGGCTGGTATTCAACTTTCTGTGTTTGGTGGGGGCTAGGACTTTTCTCAAAGGACGTGTAATCAAGTAATGCGGATATGTGAGGCTTTGCTTGATTGGGATAAGTTTTTTGACCAGGTAAGAATTGTTAACGGAAAAAGTCAATAAGGGAGGTGAGTTATGAGTAAAATTTCCGGAGGGCATTTAGTTGCCAAGTATTTGAGCGAGGTTGAGGGAGTATCGACAGTTTTTTCTATTCCTGGAGGCCATATTGATAGGATATACGACGGATTTCTGGAATACGGGACAAGGCTCATTGTGGTAAGGCATGAGCAGGCTGCAGCAATGATGGCTCATGCCTGGTCCATATTCGCGGGGCAGCCAGGCGTATGTCTGGTAACGGCAGGCCCCGGGTTTACAAATGCGCTGACCGGTGTGGTGAATGCCTATCTTGATAATGTCCCGATAGTTGTGCTAAGTGGCACTGCTCCCGTGAATGACTGGGGGAAAGGAGCCCTTCAGGAGATGAACCAATTGGACATGATTAAGCCCGTGGTGAAGTGGTGTGACACCTGCTATGACGTAAAGCGGATACCGGAGTATCTTTCCAAAGCCTTCCGGCATGCGGTATCAGGCCGCCCTGGCCCGGTATTTCTGGAATTGCCGCCAGATGTTCTTAATGTAAGCTTCGATGAGGAGGAGGTAGTTTATCCCAGAAAGGGTAGCACGGTATATAAAGCCCCGGCAGATGCTGATTCAATCAAGGAAGCTGCGCAGTTAATTAACAAGGCGGAAAAGCCGTTGATAATCGGGGGAAGCGGTGTAGGATTCAGCAGGTGTGACGAAGAACTTTCTGAGTTTGTGGACAAAACGGGTATCCCTTTTGTCCTGCTTGGCAATGGGAGGGGGACTATTCCCGACGATCATCCATTATCACTATTGGATGGGGGGTTCACAAGCGTGACAATCGCCTTATCTCAGGCGGATCTTATTATCGTCCTCGGGATTCGATTTAACTGGCTTTTAAATTTTGGGCAGGGTTTTCCCCAGGCGAAGGTTATTCGGGTGGATATTGACCCCACAGAGATAGATAGAAATAGAATTTCGGATATCGGTCTTGTTGGAGATATTGAGCTTATATTAAAGCAGCTAAATGCTGAGGTGGATAAAAAAGATCATAGCAGCTGGATGAAAGACGTAAGAGATATGTATTTTCCTTTTATTGCTGATGAGGTCAAGACAAGAGAGACTCCATCAGAGCCGATACATCCTGCTAGGCTTGTAGAGCAGGTGAGGAAGACTACAAAAGACGATGCTGTCTATGTAGTTGATGGTGGTGATGCCAGTTATTTTGGATTAGTGGGGCTGAAAGCTAAAGGGAAATCCTCGGTAATAGGAGCGGCCAGCGGGCTCCTGGGGTGCCTTGGAACAGGCGTTCCCTTTGGTATCGCTGCTAAACTAGCCAGGCCGGAAAAGACTGTGGTGGTGCTAAACGGGGATGGCGCCTTTGGTTTGAATGCCATGGAATTCGATACTGCGGTTCGTTACAATATTCCTTTTGTTTGTGTGATATTGAATGATCAGGCGTGGGGGATGATCAAGCATGGTCAGGAAATGATTTATGGTAATGAAAGAGTGGTGGGTTCGGAACTGGGGGTTGTTCACTACGAAAAGGTAGTTGAGGCATTGGGGGGATATGGCGAATTTGTTACCAGGGATGAAGAGGTCATACCAGCGCTCGAGAGGGCGATTGCCTGTGGCAAGCCAGCCTGCGTAAATGTGCTTACCGATCCTACGGTGACAAGCCCGGCGACCCTGTTATTTGTCGACTCACTGAAGATGGAGGAATAGAATGAAAGCGTTGCAGTTCTTTGTTTCAGTTCCAAGATTTGTCGTATTGAAATCTTTGGGGGCCATAAGTAAGAGACTGTTTTATGATGGCCCCCTGGCAACGATAAAGCTCGTTGATGCACCAGAGCCAAACTTACCTTCCCCAGATTGGGTTAAGATCAAGACTCTTCTTTGTGGCTTTTGTGGAAGTGACCTTAACCTGGTCTTCCTGAAGGAGTCGCCGACATCTACTCCGTTTACATCGTTTCCATGCATAATCGGCCACGAGCTTTCCGGAGAGATTGTTGAGGTTGGCAAGGATGTAAAGGGGTTGAGTACTGGTGACATTGTCACTATCGCTCCTCATCTGGGTTGTGCTACCAGGGGGATAAGTCCTGAGTGTAGAAGTTGTAGCATGGGAAGGCCTGGAAATTGTGAAAACTTCGCCAGAGGTAACCTTTCACCGGGCATGTTTACCGGGATATGTCATGACATCAATGGTGGTTTTGCCCCATACCTTGTGGCACATAAAACTCAGGTTTTTAAGTTACCGGAAGGGATATCATATGAATCGGGCGCTATGATAGAACCTCTTGCAGTAGCCTTGCAGGCAGTACTTGATAACAAGCCGGATAAGGACGATAAAGTCCTGGTAATAGGTGGAGGCGTTATAGGCTCTCTTATTGTTCAGTCAATAAGGGCGTTGGGTATAGATTGCAATATCACTGTTAGTGAACCTTCAAAGTTTCAAGCCGAGTTTGTGGCAAAGGTGGGGGCGAATACTGTCATCACTGATGGAGACATTTTTGACCATACCCGAAGGATAACCGGGGCGGAGTCTTATCAACCGATGCTGGGGAAAAAGATATCAATGGGTGGGTTCACAAAGATTTTTGATACTGTAGGAAATTCTGAAACAGTGAATAACAGCATGAGGATAATGGCGGCAGGTGGGGTCTTGAGTGTTGTCGGTATTACCAGTGAGGTGAAGCTTGATCCAACGCCTTTATGGCTTAAATTACAGACTTTAAAGGGAGTCTTTTGTTATGGCTATAACACCTTTAACGGGGAAAAGAGGCACACCTTTGAAATAGCTATCGACCTTGTTAAGGAAGGAAAGATTAAACTTGATGATATGGTGACCCATGAATTGCCGTTACAGAGATATAAAAGCATGATCCAAATAAACGCGAACAAAGGAAAGAACGGGGCAATAAAGACGATGATTTCCTTTGTGTGAGCGGCTAGACTACCTGGTAAATCACCTGAACCTGGATAGTTATTTTCAGTTCCCCAGGGCTAATCGGAGTGGTACTCCCAGGCATAGCAGCTTCGCCATAGAAATCCGCACGCACCGGCAAATACACAGCACCTTCAGAAATATAAGTTGCTTTGCCCAGTCCAACGTCGGCTAGCTCGGCCAATTGTGTTGCCTTGTTGTTCGCATCTTCCACCGCTTTCGCTCGTGCCTGTTCATAGTACGGAGTCTTATCATCTACGTCAAAGCTTATGGCCTGAATCCTGGTAGAATCACCACCAGCTTCGGCTACAGCATCAATAATAGCACCGGCCTTGTCAATCTCCCTTATCTTGGCAACCACTATATTAGTCACTCGATAGCCAACAATCACCTGCTCATCTCTGTCGTTAATCCATCTCGTGACGGGATAGATGCTGTATCGCTGTGTCTGGATGTCTTTCTCAGCTACACCGTTGTCTTCCAATGCCTGCTGCACTTTGTCCATTGCGGCGCTTGCCTGTGTTTGAGCCTCAGCCACGGTATCCGCCTGAACCTCAACACCAAGGCGTAACTCAGCTATGTCAGGGACCGCCATCACTTCACCCTGGCCAGTAACCCATATTCCAGTTTGTTGCTGTGGCGTAACAGAAACGCTACCTCCCCGGGCGCAACCAGCAGCACCGAATGCCAGCACCACTACCAAGCACAGAATCAACCACCGGGTGTTCTTCATCTAGACCTCCTTTCCTCATATTCTATTTGGTCTTTGCCAGGTAAATCAAACTGTCATCGTATTTTAGCTTTCCTCGGTATAATTTACCATGACAGCCCCGCCTCCATCTATTTATATGGATGCTTCAACCCAACTAGCTGGTAGTATTGATTCAATTCTGTACCGTAGCCTGAGGAGTGAATAGCCCCATAGAGGTGTTTTTTGGCAATAAAGCGGGTGATTTTAAGGCGGTATAACGGCCATGTTCTCAAGCAAAGAGCCGCCAGTAGGACTCAGCAGCAGATTCATTTTTGGGGTAATTTCCCTGAAAAATGTAGGAAAAGTTAAGTAACTGCTATAGATATAGCATAGATGCAGTGGTAAAATAAGTCTATACGAAGGTCTGGGAAACGATGAAGCGGACCCGTAATTGGTCGCCCTGGGTTCCGCGTGGAGTAAATGGCGAAACCGACCCAGTAAGTTGGTTTCGCTTTTTTGTTTAAGGATGACATGGAAACTCTGAGAGTGAGTCTGCTGTTTCACGCCCGTGAGAAGATACGGGGGAAAATGGTGATGCGTATTGAAACAAAAGACACTCAGGAAAGGCTGAGAAGGAAATTTAAAAAGGGGGCACAAATGACTAAAACAAAATGGTATGCCAAGCCGCTGTATATAGTGATGGCATTGGTGCTGGTGCTGAGCTTCAGCCTGGTGACGGCAGTGCCAGCAATGGCTACGGGCAGCGCCGCCATCGACCCAATAGCCGCTAACTACGACCTGTATACTCCCGCTGATGTAAATACGACCATCACCTGGAACAATGCCACATCGGTTGTATCGGTCAATGATGATGTTGGTGCTTTAGCTACCCCTGCTGACTACGAGGTAGTCAGTGACAACTTGACCATCCGGAATGCGTATCTTGCAGCCAAGCTGCCAGTGGTGGGTGATAATGTAACGCTGACCATCAACTTCGATGTCGGTGACCCTGCCACCTT
Organism: Dehalococcoidia bacterium; assembly: GCA_030606385.1. Classification (GTDB taxonomy): domain Bacteria; phylum Chloroflexota; class Dehalococcoidia; order GIF9; family AB-539-J10; genus CG2-30-46-19. The sequence goes on along the minus strand of JAUWGN010000012.1, from coordinate 5,220 downwards.
TAACATCACGGCAATCTGGACGGGCCCTGCAACGTATCCGGTAACGCTGCTGCAGACAACAGACATCCATTCCCATGCCTCAGGAGTCGTCCCGTTTGAATCATACACACCAATGACACCCGGTAATGGTAGTGTCATCACAGGCGGCTTCGCCAGGTTAGCGACCGTGATTAATGAGACCAGAGACGCAAAAACCGCCAACGGATCAGCAGTACTGCTTGTTGATTCCGCGGATTGGAGCATGGGTACGGCTTATGACTTCCTCTGGAATACAGACCCTCCTTACTTAAAATTTCTCCAGGCGATGAAATACGATGTGACAACACTGGGCAACCATGAGTGGGATTACGGTCCTGATAAACTTGCCACTATGATCACTGCAGCTCAAAATGCTTCAGGATTTAATGTCCCTATTGTTGCATCCAATACGTTTTTTGACAATGTAACCGGTCTTCTAGCTCTCCAGGCAAATGGTTCAATTGTCACAACCTATGTAGAAACTCTCCCTAACGGCCTCAAAATCGGATTTATTGGCCTGATTGGTGAAGCTGCTGTTGACGATGCACCTAATGCGCCTCCCGTAACATTTAAACCCGATTGGGCCGGAGAAGATAAGGCATATATTCAGGGAATAGTTGATGATCTTCGCAATAATCAGACGGTCAATGTGGTTATAGCCCTCTCGCATTCAGGTATAGACCCGACAGGTCCGGTTTCCGGGGATGATATAACCCTGGCTAAAAACATTAACGGGATTGATATCATCGCTTCGGGCCATTTACATATTATGACACCTGTAATCATAGACCAAGCCAACATATACACACCAAATCCGGGAAACATAACCCATATATTCTGCTCAGGATGTTACACTACAAATCTGGCTCAGCTTGACTTTACAGCAACAGCAAATGGAGTAACGGATCTTGTTCTGACAAACCATCCCATAAATGACTCAATTCCTGGTGACAGTGCAATTAATGCCATGGTACTTGACATGGACACAGAGATAAATACCTTACTTGCCCCCCTTGGAATAGGGATTGCTGATGTTGAAGCAACGATGGGTAATTTCTCACTCTCTGCACCATCTTCCCCGGGTGAGAATGGACTGGGAAACCTGGTCGCGGACTCCTTGCGTTGGGCAGGTACTGAACCGTCAAATTTCACCATCGGCGCCTTCGCCACAGGTATGATCAGAGATCCCCTTATTGCGAATCAGAATGTAACCTTTGCTGACCTCTTTAGAGTGGTTCCGCTGGGAATTACTAAAGCAACAGATCAAAACAATTCTTATCCGGGATACCCGCTACTTAAAGTATATCTTAACGGCACTGAAATATGGGATGTGTGTAGACTCAATGGTATAATAGCGGCAACTGGTCAATACGATGAGGCCTTTATACACCTGTCCGGAATTCAGTATTGTTATCACTACGCCGCTTTCCCCGACTTTGCAGTAGTAGACAGTGTTAAGGCCTATGCCTGGAATGATTATAACTGTACAGGAACACCTACAGAAGATGTAGCTCAGGATACCGCATTATACCCGGTTATAGTTGACTCTTATGTCGTGGATATGCTGCTCTCTCCAAGCATACTGGGCTTATTATCAAGTTTTGGACTTTCAATCCAGGCAAAGCTCGCTAATGGTACACCTGTAAATTCAAGTAACATGCTGACGGCCCGTCTGGATAAAGATGCTGGAACCGGAGGAGTACAGGAGGAAGCTGCATGGTCAGCACTTCTTGATTATTTCACTGATCCTATTGCTAATGGTGGATTATTCGGAGCTATACCTGCCGATCCGTACAACTTACTGACTACATCGCACAAAAGGATTATTGTCAGTGGTGAAGCTGTTAGCTTCGCCTTTGACACGATAGCTGACCAGTCAGCCGGGGTGCCGTTTGAAATTACCATCAACGCCCGTGATGCCAATGGCGTCGTGGCTGGCAACTACACCGGGAAGGCAAACCTCACCGACCTAACGGGTACCATCAGCCCTACTACTACTGATAACTTCACCAAAGGTGTCTGGACGGGTGAAGTCACCATCACTAATACCTATGCGGATAATAACATCACTGCTAGTGATGGTGAGATAAACGGCTCCAGCAATGACTTTGATGTCTATTACACCCTGACCATGGCAGTGAATGGCATTGGGATGACAACACCAGCGGTGGGAAGTCATAATTACACCGCGGGAACAGTAAACATCACCGCCACGCCGGGTAACATGTGGCAGTTCGTGAACTGGACCACCGCGAATATGAGTGAGATAGCCAATGCTACTGCGGCATCGACCACAGTAACCGTGGATGAGAGCAAGACGGTAACGGCGAACTTCGCTCTGCTTCCAGGGTGGTACTGCAAGCCGGGTAACTGGACTGACTACGCTCTGAGCGGCATGCCTGACTTCGACCAGAAGCAGGATAACTGGACCGATAATGGGACTGCGACGGGGAACTGGACGTATTGCGGACCGGTGGCGGTGGCTAATTCCCTGTGGTGGTTCGATTCTAAGTATGAGCCTTCCCCTGTCCCGCCACCTACCATCAATGACCACTACGGTCTGGTGACAAACTTCAGTCATCCGTGGGACGACCACTGCGCACAGAATGTGATGCCGCTGGTTAACAATCTGTCAGCGCTTATGAACACATCTTCGAGCGGCACCAACGTCACCGACATGCAATGGGGAATAGAGAAATACCTCAACAATACCGGCTACGCTGCCAATTACAATGAGACGACAGTGCTATGGCCGAACTGGTCGTGGATTAAGGAGGAGGTGCTGAGGTGTGAGGATGTGGTGCTGCTTCTCGGCTTCTACCAGAATTATACTGGCTACTATGAGCGCGTCGGCGGGCACTATGTCACTGTCGTCGGGGTGAACTCTAATACCTCTCAGCTCAGCATCAGCGACCCCTATTTTGATAGTGTCGGGAACGCAACACCAGGTATGCATAACGATACTCAGTATGTTTCCCACGATATCTACAATGTTACTCACATCATGCCGGGCCCTGGCGGCCCCCCCTGCTGGGCTTTGCTAAACTATGCCGGTGGGAACCCCATTGTCAACTTTCAAGGTCAGAACTCGGGTCCTGGCCTGATACCTCCGGGAGCGTACAATCAGTCGCTGCCGGTGGTGACCATTATCGACTACGCCGTTGCCGTGTCACCGATCACCGCTACCCTGCAAGGGAACGTTAGCTTTTACCGGGCTACAGGTCCAGGTGACCCCACGTGGGAAACTCCGCTTGTGGTGAGCTTCTTCGACAATACAACCCAGAACGAGACGGCATGGTCACCAATAAATCGCACCACCGATGCCTATGGCAACTTCACCATTGAGGGTATTGCAGGTGGCACCTATGATATCGGGATTAAGAACTATACCACCCACAGTAAGATGGTATACGGAAAAGTTTTCACCCCTGGTAATACTACCGCGGCTAGCTTTGGTATGCTTATCGAGGCAGACTGTGATGATAATGATAAGACTGATGGTTCTGATTACGCCAAGGTGTTAAATAACTACAATGTGAGGAAGATAGCGGATCCTACATTCTGGGCGACGAATGAGTTATGGAAAGCTGATTACAATCGGGACGAAAAGATAGATAGTGCTGATTACGCCTCAGTGTTGAATAACTATAACGGGAGAGGAGATATATTCTTCTATACGCATTAAGGGTGAAGAAGTGATTATGGGAACAACGGGGAGACAGATGAAAGGAAAGTTCATCAGGATATTCCTGACCTTATGAGATTGCTGGTAGGGTTAGTTACCATAGTGGCACTGATGGTTGTTGCCATCATGCCTCTGCATATGCCTCTGGGCAACAAGCCAATCCGAACAGGGTTTAGCCCACACTAAGCCTCCTGTAAAGCCTCAAGCTATCCTCGAACTTAGCAGGTCTTCTATTTGAAGTTGATTGGGGGTATGATTAAACGAGGGGGTAATTCACCCATGGATGAAGGGCACGAAGAGATAGCACAGCTTTTTCTTGAGGAATACAATCATACAAAAGGGACACACTACGAATTTGAATGTCTGAGAAGGAGTATGTTCAGCATTCCAGAGTATAAAATTCCAGCTTTTAAGATTTATCAGGTGGCATTTACGGAGGGAAAGAAACGGACCCATATCGTTACTGATTTGATGGTTTTGCTGCGTCTTCAAAAACGCTTGATAATAGAGGTGATAGAACTACATGGGAGGGAAGAAGATGTAAAGGAGGGAGGCTGGTCACGAATAGTGGAAAGGATTATTGACCCTATAGAGGTAGATGCTTCAAGCAAGGTGGCCTGTTCCAGGTATCTCCTGATCGATGGTAGGGGCTTCGGACACATAGGAATATCTGACCCGGAAATCTATAAAAAGCAGCGGCTTCAAAGAAACGGAACGTTAAAAGACGTAGATAAACGAGACCTTTTACAGGCGAGTTTTCCACCGAAACATTGGTTTAGAGAAATATGGCTTTCATATCATGACGAAAAAGGTGTCGTTAGATGCCTTCAAATTTGGTAAATCCCGACTCGACAAAGACAAAAAGGTGTTATGGGAGGACATCGGCAGAAAGAAACAGAGCAAAGCAAAAAACCTGATGGTTTTGCGAACAGGAGGTCGGTATGAAAAAAGAAGATTTCAAAGAAAAAAGCTATTGGATGACCACCCGGGAGTATTTGCCCGGCGACCCGCTTCAAGATGACATCGAAGTGGACGTAGCTATTGTGGGTGGCGGTTATACCGGTCTTTCGTCTGCGTATCACATTAAAAAAGCCGAACCAAATCTACGGGTTGTCCTTTTGGAAAGCGATGTCATCGGTTTTGGAGCCAGCGGCCGTAACGCCGGCTTTAGCATGACGTTGTTCGGCATGACCCTGGGGCTTACTGCCTTTCGCTTCGGCAAGAAAAAAGCCAAGGAAGCCCACCATTATATGGAAAGGGCGGTGGACTACCTGCGTGATCTGGTGACCGAGCTGAAGATTGACTGTGACTATGAGCATCCCGGATTTTTACGGATAGCCACTTCGGAAAAGTACAAAAAACGCATTCTCAAGGAGATGGAGCTGGTACATAAATTAGGACTGGAAGGAATCGAATGGCTGGATAAGAACCAGACCCAGGAGCAGGTGCGAAGTCCCCTGTATTTAGGTGCCTGGTGGGAACCCCGCTGCGGTCTTCTCAACCCGGCTAAACTTTCC
>JAUWGN010000104.1 GCA_030606385.1 Dehalococcoidia bacterium | reverse complement strand
AGCGTCTGCTCAAAGATAAACAATTGCAACAGAAGCTGGGAGAGGCAGGAAGGAGGAGGGTACAGCAAGAATTTAGCTGGGAGCAGGCAGCCAACAAAACTGTGAAAGTATACCAAGAGTTATTGTAGCGCAATGGTCACTGTAGGACTTGACTTGTTGGGTTTGAAAGATGGTGATTGGCTGCTAGATGCAGGTTGCGGTGATGGAAGACACTCCTGGATAGCATCCAAGCGGAATCACTCCACCATTATCGCTTTCGATACTGATTGGGAGAGTCTCGAAAAAAATAAATACACTCTGGCTCTATTAAAGCAAAAAGGTGAGGTAAACAGTAATAGCCACCTACTGCAAGCCGATATAACGAGTCTTCCCTTCAAGGATGGTGCTTTCAATAGGATTATTTGCTCTGAAGTTTTAGAGCATATACCTCAAGACCGACAAGCAGTCAGAGAGCTGATTAGAGTATTGGATAGTGATGGTGCAATGGGAGTCAGCGTGCCACATTATCTCGCCGAGTCTATCTGCTGGATGCTTTCTAAGGATTACTACGGTTTTCCAGGAGGGCACATAAGGAAATATAAGTCTCGACAAATTGCTGCTCTCTTGCGCTCCAGTGGACTCAATATCTATACTGTCCGCCGCAACCACGCTCTACATTCGTTTTACTGGATACTGCGCTGCCTTTTCGGAATCAAACGGGAAAATGCCTTGGTCCCTTCCTTATACAATAAGTTCCTGATACTTGATATAGACAACAGTCATAGGGCTCGCCGCTGGCTGGAGGGTTTCTTTAACCTGATTATCCCCAAGAGCATTGTCATTTACACTCGGAAAAAGGGACACCCTTCACTACAATAATATCTGCTAACGAAGGAAACAAACGAGCTGCCTTGTCTAATGCTCCCAGAATACCATAGCAGATTGGCTTCGGAAGCCTGGAAAGAATGCTGCCCCACCATGGCACACCCCATAACAAAGATATCCCTTTGATGCTTTTTATTTGAAAGTTGGCCTTCACTAAATTGTAGAGTGATTGATAATCGAACTTATATGTATGGTCAACAGGTAAAACCCAGGGAGTTATTTGCTCTTCAGCTTTCCCCCCAAAAAACGTTTTTAACCTGGTAACCTTTTTCCCAATGCGAAAACCAAGACTTTCGAAATTGGCTATGGCAATTATCATCTCCCCTTCAGGCTTAAGCACTCTGGAAATTTCTTCCATGGTCTTACTTGGCGACATGAAATGGTCCAGTGCCCCTTTACACATAACCTTATCGAAGAAGCATGACCTGAATGGTAGAGTCTCTCCCATGCCCTGCAATAAAGCTACTGTCGTGTCAGCTTGAGCAAGGTGCTCCTTAGCTCGGTCTAGCATTACTCTAGAAGGCTCAAGACCGATAGCTATAGCCCCGTTCTTTGATAGCTCAGCGGCATCAATAGCTCTACCACACCCTACATCCAATACATATTCACCTTGTTTAGCATTTACTTCCTGAAAGAGCAAGCGCGGTGTCTGTTGAAATAAGAACCCCAGGTCGGGATGTATTATCGGCGGCACTACATGGTCATCATCCCATTTCAAATCTAATTTTTCTTCCATGCTTCCGTTGCATCAATATTACCTTATTTTCCACACCATATTCTACCCATTGGCTTGCTATTGTATTGCCTGATATCCAATGTCATAATACCACTGAAATGTCAACAGAGCGGGAAAAGACCATAGAATTAGCCATCGAGCAAATTGAAAGGCAATTCGGTAAGGGCTCCATTATGAAATTAGGTAAAGCTTCTGCTGGAGTACCCGTGGAAACTATCTCAACTGGTGCGATAGCTCTCGATCTGGCTCTAGGTGTTGGCGGCATACCTAAAGGACGCGTTACCGAAATCTTTGGTTCCGAAGGCTCCGGTAAAACCACTCTTGCCCAGCATATAATTGCCGAAGCTCAAAAGGCTGGTGGCACTGCTGCATATATAGATGCTGAGCACGCACTTGACCCTACATACGCTAACACTTGCGGTGTGCAGCTTGATGACTTGCTTATCTCTCAACCTGATACTGGCGAGGAAGCCCTGGAAATCACCGAGACTCTGGTAAGAAGTGGCGCCATAGATGTAATAGTTATTGATAGCGTAGCCGCATTGGTGCCTAGAGCAGAGATAGAAGGCGAGATGGGAGATGCCCATGTTGGCTTGCAAGCCCGCTTGATGTCTCAAGCGCTAAGGAAATTAGTAGCTGCTATCGGCAAATCCAAAACAGCAGTGGTATTTATCAATCAATTACGTGAAAAAGTAGGCATAATCTTTGGCAACCCAGAGATAACACCGGGGGGAAGAGCATTGAAATTCTACAGCTCGGTGAGAATAGATTTGAGGAGAGGCGATGCCATTAAGCAAGGCACAGAGATAATTGGCACACGTGTCAGAGCTAGAGTGGTTAAGAATAAGGTAGCTCCCCCATTTCGCAACACTGAATTCGATATAATGTTCAACCATGGGATAAGCAAGGAGGGGGGGTTACTCGACATCGGAGTAGCATCAGGCATAATAAAGAAACTTGGTGCGTTCTTCAATTATGGCGAGACAAAATTGGGACAAGGAAGGGAGAATGCCAAGGACTACTTGACCCAACATCCTGAGGTTGCTTCACAACTGGAACATGAGATTAGATCTGCAAATGCCTCTTTAAATACTTCCACTTAATGAAGCTCGGAACCTTCTAATGGAGAGCTTGCCTAGCTAGAAAGGCTTACATGGTAGGCAATAATGAACTTCTTCAGCGCTGCCTTGATTCAGCTTATCGCTATCTTAGTTACCGCCCCCGCAGTGAAGCCGAAATAAGGCAATGCTTGAAACGACGCGGTTTTGATAGCGAGATAGCAGAGAAAGCAATTGCGAAACTTAAGGAGCAAAACTTGATTGACGATGTTGCCTTCGCACAGTTTTGGAAGAGTAATCGTTTATCTTTCAAGCCCAAGAGTAGAAGATTAATAGTAAAGGAATTGAAGGATAAAAAAATAGCTCCGGAAGTTATCGAACAAGTAACCCAGGACATAGATGATGAAGCCAATGCTTATAAGCTAGGTTCCAGTCGGATGCATACCCTGGGTGAGTTAAATTACTTGGACTTCTATAGACGCCTATCCAGCTATCTCAGTTATCGTGGCTTTAGTTATGCTGTCATCAGACAAACCTTATCCCGCTTGTGGGAAGAAAAGAAGCAAATTAGTAACCAAATAAGCTTATAAACACCCCAGCGGCGGTAGCCGTGCCAATGACACCAGCTACATTGGGTCCCATGGCATGCATTAGTAAGAAGTTTCTAGGATTGGCTTTTTGCCCCATTCTCTGAACGACCCTGGCTGACATAGGCACGGCTGAAACACCAGCAGCCCCAATCATGGGGTTTATCTTCGTCTTAAGTACCAAATTCATCAATTTAGCAAAAACCACACCTCCAACAGTAGCCAACGTAAAGCCAAGTATGCCAATAGCAAACACCAACAATGGACCAGGCTGTAGGAAGGATTGAGCTGATACATAGGCACCCACACAGAAACCAAGGAAAATGGTTACTATATCCACGAAGCCGGTAGCTAATGAATTAGACAACCTATCAGTAACACCACTGACTGAAAGAAGATTACCCAGCATGAATACTCCGATGAGTGGTAATGCTGAGGGGACTAGAAGTCCAATGATGACGGTAATACATATCGGGAAAGCTATCTTTTCGAGAGTAGAAACCGGCCTTAATTGCGGCGCCATGTATATTGCTCGTTCCTTTTTAGTAGTGATAGCTCTAATGACCGGGGGTTGGATTAATGGCACCATAGCCATGTAAACATAAGCAGCTATAGCGGTAAACCCCATAAGGTGAGGGGCCAGCATCTGGGTGAGATAAACCGTAGTCGGACCGTCAGCACCACCTATGATTCCTATGCTGCATGCCTCGGGAAGAGTAAATCCTAATGCTACAGCTATGAACAAGGTGGCATAGACGCCTAATTGGGCTGCCGCCCCTAGTAAGAAATAGATAGGTCTGGCAATAAGAGGACCAAGGTCGGTCATGGCTCCTAATCCAAGAAACATGCAGATGGGGATAATCCCCCACCCAAAACCATACTGGAAAATACGGGATAGAAATCCAATCGGCTCTCCACCCTGCCCTATTAATTCCACCCACTGAGGTGGTAGATAATCCACAACAGTACCGTCGGGCATTTGGAATCCCATGACCCCATAGCCTAAAGGTAAATTGCCTATAATAATCCCAAAACCAATGGGTACTAAAATCAGCGGCTCCCATTTCCTAGCTATGCCAGCGTAAATGAGCAACCCACCAATGATGAGCATTATTAAATGCTGGTAAGTGAAGGAAGCTAAGCTCTCCCCTATGCCAAACATAGCTCGTCCTCTAATTTGACTCTTGGCATCATCTCATTTCTCTGGCTCATTCTCCCGTTTCTTTTGTGTTCTTTGGGATATTATTCCCATGCCAGAAGTCACCAGCCAAAGAATAATTAAAACGATAAAAACAGTGCCAAATCCCAATCCTGCCACCTTAATTGCC
>JAUWGN010000088.1 GCA_030606385.1 Dehalococcoidia bacterium | reverse complement strand
GTATATGCCGGTGAATTACAGGGGCCAGCCATGGGGATGAAAATAAAAGCATACGATGAAAAGGGCAACTCAATAGTTGACCAGCAGGGTGAGCTTGTCTGTGAAGCTCCTTCTCCCTCGATGCCCCTTTATTTTTGGGATGACCCAGACGCCAAAAGGTATAAGGAGGCTTACTTTACTGTTTACCCTAATGTATGGCGCCATGGCGATTACGTTGTGTTTCATAGTGATACACGTGGGGTTACCTTCTTCGGCCGGTCCGATTCCGTCCTGAAGCCCTCTGGAGTTCGCATAGGCACAGCCGAGTTATACAACCAAGTGGAAAAGTTGGAGGAAGTTGCTGATGGCCTGGCAATAGGACAAACCTGGCGAGGAGATCAGCGTATTATTCTCTTCGTTAAACTTGCTGAAGGATACCGGCTGACAGAAGACTTGAAAAATAAGATTAAAATGACTTTACGTAAAAATACTTCCCCGAGACATGTTCCAGCTAAAATCATCGAGGTGCCAGATATCCCCTACACCCTGAATATGAAGAAGGTTGAAAGCGCAGTCACAAACATAATACATGGTAAACCAGTCCTGAACAGGGATGCTTTGATTAATCCAGAATCACTGGATTATTATGAGAACCTGAGTGAAGAGCTTCAAGCAGATTAAAAACATTCCAAGTTGACAGGATATTGGTATTTTTGTTAGTGGCATTCCCTTGCTCACCACATGGATGTTGTTTAATATCAATAGCTTGTGAATTAATATTCTGAAATTCTTTCTGCTTAAACCCGGACTACAGCAGTAGGTATCAGCAATTTGTCTCCTTGCCTGGCTCAAGGATATTATGGTAAAGTTCAGAGGATATTGTGAAAGGTTCTGATACAAAGGAGTATCCAGCAGTATGGCTGCAAGCTGCTGGATGTACTGGATGCTCGGTCTCAGTACTCAATGCTACAAATCCAGCTATTGAAAACCTCTTAATTGATGAAGTGCTTCCTGGCAAACACATAAATCTGAGGTTTCATCCCACAATAATGGCAGGGTCAGGAGCACCGGTAATCGAAGTCATGGAGGCCACTTCACGGCACGAGAAAGGTGGTTACATTCTCATCGTAGAAGGTGCTATTCCCACAGCCAAGAATGGCATACACGGGGTAGTGGGAGAGAGAAATGGAAAGCCTGTGACCATGCTGTCACGGGTTGAGGAGTTAGCGAAGGATGCTCTGGTGATTATCGCTTTAGGGACCTGTGCGGCCTTTGGTGGAATCCCAGCCGCTCACCCCAACCCTACCCAATGTGCCGGCATGACTGATATTCTCCAAACTCGAGGCATCAATATCCCCATAGTAAACATCCCAGGCTGCCCGCCACATCCCACTTGGTTTGTAGGTACGGTGGCAAGTATCCTGCTTTCGGGCTTACCAAAGCCAGGGGACTTAGATGAATATGGGCGCCCGAAAGCCTTCTACGGCCAGCTGATCCATGAAAACTGCCCGCGTCGAGCTTACTACGACGAGGCGAAGTTTGCCAAGAAATTCACTGACGGGGGCTGCCTCTATGAATTAGGATGTAAGGGACCTGTGACCTATTCTGATTGTCCTTTAAGACTTTGGAACAATGGCGTGAACTGGTGCATAGGTAATGGCTCTCCTTGTATTGGTTGCACAGAGCCAGGCTTTCCTGACGAAGTATCACCATTTTACGAAAAGACAACAGCCGTTTTGCCAGAAATACCGAAGGGAGATTCAGGCTAATGGCTAAAATTATAATCGACCCGGTAACACGCATTGAGGGACACCTTAAAATTGAAGCGGTGGTTGAGGGGAAAGAAGTAAAGGAGGCTAAAAGCTCAGGGACGTTATTTCGCGGCATCGAGTTAATACTCAGGGATAGGGATCCGCGCGATGCCCAGCGGATAACCCAGCGTATCTGTGGGGTTTGCCCCACAAGCCACTCTATGGCTGCTGCCTTGAGCCTCGATAGCGCCTTCGAGGTCGATGATAAAATACCGGATAACGGCAGGATAATCCGTAACTTAATTCTTGGGGCAGCTCATGTGGCAGACCATATCCTCCATTTTTATCACCTCGCCGCCCTCGATTATGTCGATGTAGCCAGGATTGCAGAATATGAAGGTGATATTCCCGCCTTGAGTTCGATAAGGAACTTTATTAAGCGAGGCAAGCTTGAGCCATTTGTCCCTCGCTACGAGGGAGACTACCGCCTATCTCATAAAGTTAATGAGCAGGCAACAGCTCATTATGTTCAGGCGTTTGATATGCGCCGCAAAGGTCAAGAGATGCTTTCCATCTTCGGTGGGAAGATGCCTCATAATGTTGGCATCATCCCTGGAGGTGTTACTTCTATTCCCACGGTAGATAAGATAACATCATTCTTGTGGAGGCTAAAAGAGATTCAGAACTTTGTTGATAATGTTTATATCCCCGATGTACTGGCAATAGCCCAAGCTTACCCGGACTACTTTGGAGTTGGAAGCGGCTGCAGGAACTTGCTTTCCTACGGAGCCTACGAGCTAGATGGGAAGGAGCCTGACCTCATAAAAAGGAAAAGGCTGTTTAAGTCAGGAACGACCTCCGCCAGCCTGAATTTTACCAAACTGAAGCCACAAAGAGTTGCTGAAGAAGTGAAGCACTCCTGGTATGCTGATTCCATCAGTCAGAGGCATCCCTCTCAAGGGGATGTGATTCTTGATGAGAAAAAAGATGGCGCCTATTCCTGGATAAAGTCTCCAAGGTATGAAGGTAAGGTTCACGAAGCCGGCCCTTTAGCTCGACTCATGGTCACCTATGCTAGTGGCAAACCCGAGGTTAGAAGCCTTGTTGACTCCAGCCTAGCAGAGCTAAAGCTAGGTACAGATAATATGTTCTCTGTTTTAGGGCGCCACCTCGCTCGGGCATTGGAGACCAAACTCATAGCTGACTGCATGGCAAATTGGCTTTTGGAACTTAAACCCAACGAGCCAGCCTACACAAGCTACGAGCTTCCACAGGAAGCCATGGGAATGGGCTTAACCGAGGCAGCAAGAGGAGCTCTCGGACACTGGATAAACATAAAGGAGGGGAAGATCGCCAACTATCAGGTCATTACTCCCACCAGTTGGAATGCATCCCCTAGGGATGATAGGGAGCAACTTGGACCTATCGAGCAGGCTATCACGGGAACCAAAATAAAGGATGAGGCAAACCCTTTCGAGATTGTCCGTATCGTAAGGTCATTTGACCCTTGCTTAGCCTGCGCTGTGCACCTAATTAGTCCTAAGGGGAATGATTTGGGAGCATATCGCATCTATTAGTAAAGGCAAAAGAGGCTCACAGATGAGGATCACCGTTGTGGGAATAGGGAATATCTTACTGAAGGACGAGGGTGTGGGTTGCCATGTCGCCCACGCTTTGGAGGACATTTCCCTTTCCCATGTAAAGGTGATAGATGGTGGGACATCCCCAAACGTGATGCAGCCTATTGAAGATGCCGATAAATTGATCATAGTGGATGCCGTTAGGGGAGGGGGGATGCCAGGTGAAGTCTATCGTTTTCAGCTTGATGACATAACTCTAGAGCAAAAGTCATTCCTATCGCTCCATGACATAAGCTTGGTAGACAGTTTGCTGCTAATGAGGCGTTTGTACAACATAGGCGAAATTACCATCATCGGGATTGAGCCCAAAGAGATAGAGTGGGGATTGGAACTGTCACCTGAAGTTCGAGAGAAACTACCCCAGATAGTAGAAATCATATTAGCAGAACTTGATAATAGTAGAGATCCTCAAGGAGAGACGAAATGTTAATTTCAGAGCAAAAACCACTGGAGGAAATACTGAATTACCTTGATGGCGAAAAAAATATCTTTCTTATTGGCTGTAAAGGATGCGCTGAAGGCTTTCAGAGTGGCGGAGAGAAACAGGTGCTTGAGATGTCTTCAACATTGGAGGAACAGGGTAAATCCGTTGTTGGCTTCTCCCTTATCGATATGGTGTGTAATGAGACACTGACCAGGATGAAGTTAAAAGCTCATAAAAGAGAGACCGAGGCTGCAGATTCAATTTTAGTTTTGACCTGTGGCATCGGGGTGCAGACTGTAGCGGAGGTGGTAAATAAAGTGGTTCATCCCGGTTGCAATACCCTGTCTTCAGGTGGCGCTCATGCTGAGTGGAAGGAGGCAGAGCGTTGTCTTGAATGTGGTGATTGCATGTTGGAGTTCACAGGTGGCATCTGTCCTATTGCGAGATGCTCCAAGCACTTGCTCAATGGTCCTTGTGGTGGCTCGCAGGATGGCAAGTGCGAGGTCAATGCAGATATTCCATGTGCCTGGCAATTGATTATCGAACGGCTGACTGAATTAGGACAACTTGATAGGTTAGAAAAGCTTGTGCCACCAAAGAATTGGAATGTGAGCCTTATTGCAGGCCCGCCGGTAAGAAGGCTTTCTTAATGCTACTGCGGGTGAAAGAAACATGCTAAGTAGCTGGCTAGCCTGGGTTGGCTATCCTTCGAAGGAATACATAAATAAAGGAGGAAACAAATGAATGCACAGGTGCCAAAGCCCTTTGAAGAGGTTGTAGGATACCTCGAAGGCAAAAAGAAAATAGTATTGATGGGGTGTGGAGGATGCGCTACGGTCTTTCACACCGGCGGTATAAAAGAAGTAAATGAGATGGCAGAAAAACTCACAAAACAGGGAAAGGAGGTCACAGTCGAAATTGGATTGCCTTTCGGAGTATTCGCTTGCTATATTCCCATGTCTTCCATGATGTTGAAAGAACACAAGAAGGAGATAGAGGAATGCGATGCCATATTGATGCAGAGTTGTGGCGATGGGGCGCAGGCGGTGCGAGGGTATCTGGAGGAAGAAATGGGTATTGTGAAACCTATATATCCATCAAACAATGCTCTTGGATTTTCCAGCGGAGGCCCCACTAGCTTCAAGGAGGAATGTCAGGCGTGTGGAGAATGCGAACTTGGAAAAACTTTTGGTATTTGTCCCTTTGTGCAGTGCTCTAAGGGACTGCTAAATGGTCCGTGTGGCGGAACGACTGCAGAGGGCAAGTGCGAAGTAGACCCTACACGTGACTGTGCTTGGGCTAAGATTTATAGAAAAGCAGAAGAACTTGGTGAGGCTGATAAGCTTCTGGAAATAATTGAGCCGCACCAGTGGAGTAAAGCGGTGAGACCACGCATGTTAGAGATTGAGCCTATTGACCTGATGCAGGAACTGAAAGGAACGAAGAAGGTAATAGAGCACTTGGGAGTGTGATT
>JAUWGN010000006.1 GCA_030606385.1 Dehalococcoidia bacterium | reverse complement strand
AGTGCCCAGTGCTTTGGAATCGCTGCTCCCCAGGTGAAGAAATCCAGCTGGGGATGTTCGACATATTCAGCGGAGAATAGTTCGATGACGGCAGCCGTTCCATAGCTAACTTCGGCGATATCATTACTTATTACGCCAGCGCCTAACAGTTCAGATTGTTTATCTCCTGCCCCGATGATTATCGGAAGCCCTTGTGGCACACCGAAGCTCTTTGCCCCTTCCTTGGAAACCGTCCCGGCAATCTCAGCGGGAGAAACAAGCGGGGGTAGTTTTTCTCGCTCAACTCCGAAAATTTCGTATACCATTTCGAGGGAATGCCACTGAAGCTGTGCATAGTCATAGGGGAACAATCCCACTATCATGGAGGAACAGTCTTTGAATTCGCCAGTCAACGCATGAAAGATATACGATGATATGGTGAGGAATATATGTGTTTTGTCGTAATTTTCCGGTTCATACTTTTTTAGCCAGTTGAATTTAGACCTTCTCTGGTATTCTTTTAGCACTGTGAGTGTCTCGAATCCGGCGGGCAAATTCAATCCCTCTGTTTTACGCTCATCAAGCCAGGTAATTGCCGAGCGAACAGGTTTGCCACCTTTATCAACCGGCACAATGGTGCTTCTGTGACTGGTAATAGCAACGGCGGCAATCTCATCCTTGGGAACATGGGAATTTTCCACTACACTCCTGGTTACCTTTTCGGTAATCTCCAGGTACTTTTCGGCATCCTGCTCAGCAAAGCCAGGTTTAACGGAGAAATAAGGGGTTACAGGGTATGCTTCGCCATATACCTCATTCCCCTTTTCATCAAAGATAAACGCTTTTATATTTTGTGTTCCTCCGTCAATGACAATAAAATACTTCATTCTCTTACCTCCTTCACTTTTCCTTTAAGGATAAATGACTTTCCGCCGCTTTTTGTCACCATGTCCCTTCTAATATTTTTTTCTCTGCTAATAATTTCCAAAACCCTCGGCATGCAGAACCCACCCTGGCATCTTCCCATGCCTGCTCTTACCCTCCTTTTGATGCCATCGATGCTCTTTGCAGGGATGTCCTGGTGAAGTGCATCTACAATTTCACCTTCGCTTACAGTTTCACATCGGCAGACAATATGCCCATATAAAGGATTTACTCGGATAAGTTCTTCCCTTTCTTTTTCATCTAATTCCGAGAAACACTTCTTCCTTTTTCTTCTTGGTTCAAATTGAGCATTCTCAGCTGGATGCCACTCCTCTGTCACGATTTCTTTCACCCTTTCGACGATGGCTGGCATCGCTGCAAGTCCAGGAGATTGAATGCCGGCAACGTGAATTAACCCCGTTACTTTTTTGGAGGGTTCAATGATGAAATCCTCCTTATATGTCGCTGCTCTACACCCAGCAAAATGAACGATGATTTTACTTTCATCGGGTTTCTCATAGTATGGCTTAAGTGTCTCAGCTAATAGCCCAAATTTATTAAATAATACTTCACGCCCCATAAATGTGGTAGAAACGTCCTCTTTATCCTGTACCTCTTCTGCCGATGGCCCAAACTGGAGGTTGCCATCAATCGTAGGGATGAGGCCTCCTCCCTTGGAATATCCCTCTCTTTCTGCCGCCATGCTAAACGAAGCTAAAACTGTTCTTATTGGCTGGTAGGATTTATCAAAGATGATTGTTTCTCCCTTCCTGGGATGGATGGTAAAGAACTTATCTCCAGCGAATTCGGCAATCTTATCGGCATACAGTCCAGCGGCATTGATCAAGATATGCGTCTTGATGGTCCCTCTGGTCGTGTTTACTGCTTTAATGCTTCCACCCTCGGTCTGGACTCCGATTACGCTTGTATCCAGAAAGAATGGCACTCCGTTTGCCAGAGCATTCTCGGCACAAGCAATGACGAGCTCAAATACAGAGATAATGCCTGTGTTCCACACAAGCACGCCCCTCTTGATATTCGGAGCCAACCCTGGCTCAATTTTGTCCAGTTCTTCCCGGTTTAGCTGTTTGGGAACCGGGTCTTTGTGTTTCTTGGTCAGGTTCATTAGCATTGGGATCATCAGCTCGTGCTCGGGGTTTTCAGCAACAGCAAGCGTCCCTATCCGTTTGAAATCGACATCAAGCTGGCTGGCAACTTCATCATACATTGCATTTCCCTTGTAGTTCAGCTTCCATTTCAGCGTGCCATGTTCAGTAAGGAAAGCAGGATGTATCATGGCGTTGCTATGTGCTGTCTGGTCCATTCCCAAATCCTCATGCCTTTCAATTAGAGCGATACTCAGGTTGAACCTTGAAAGCTCCCTGGCGATTGCCAAACCAATTATACCGCCACCAGCGATAACAACGTCGAACTCCTTGCCGGTAAGTTCATCAGATACCTGTTGAGGTGGGACAAAGAGCTTCCTGCCCGGATAATCAATTTCGTTCACCACTTCCCTGATTTGCTCGAAATCACCGGCAACATGTCCAGCATCTACAACGCTTTGATAGGAGGAAAATTGCCCGCTTAACTTTGCAATGCTATCTTCAATAAAGACTGTTGCTTTCGCGTTCGTCGTTTTTTCTATTTCGCCTTGTATGGTGCGTGCTAGCTTCTTCTCATCCATCGATAATCCGTTCCGCCACAACTTCAGCTATATCTTTCATATTTATATTGGGCAAAGCAGCTTTGCAGGTTGGGCATGCCGAAATGTAAACATCGGCAGCAGTTTCTTTGAGCTCACTGGTGCGCATTGCGTTTACGCTGGCGACAAGCTTGCTATCTCCGATTTTCCCTCCGGGTAACCCGCCACAGCAATGCGTATCCTTTCCTGAATAAACCGGCTCTTTTATGTTAAACCCCAGCATTTCAATGATATCCCTGGGGGCTGTGGTGATACCGATATCATTTGCCAGAATGCAGGGGTCATGGAAAGTTGCCGTAGCGTTTGCTTTATTTACTTTTATCTTTCCCTCTTTGAGGAGAGCAGCGAGGAATTTTGTGATATGAATAAATTCCACATCAAGATGAATACCCACCTCATCATATATTTCAGTCATCATTTTTATACAAGCTGGGCAATTTGTAATGACCTTCTGTAGTTTTCTTTGTTCAATTTCCCCCTTCATTTTTTCTGCTGCCTTTTTAAAGCCCTCCAAATCTCCGGCATAGTAAAGAGGTGCACCGCAGCAGATGTCAGCACCGCCGAATTCTTGAACCTGCCCCCCACTTTTGGTAAGAATTTTCTCCACCGACCTCAGCAATGGTTCGTCATTGTAGGTAGAACAGGAAACGAAATAACCAAGGTTTCCCGCTCCCTTTTGAATAAGCTGTCGCTCGCCATCAGGATTACCAAACTTTGCGAATATTTCTACTTGCTTCCTTATTTCCTCAGGAAGAATGCCTTTTTTGAAAGCTTCGCTTCGCTCTTCCTGAATAGAATCCCTGAGGTCAAAATTATCGTAAAGGCAATTTACTTTACATGCCCCGCACATGGCACACTGGAACATCACATCGAAGAAGCCTTTCTCATCTTTGAGGAATGTTTTCTCCTCATACAGAATGAGGCGCGCCTTTTTCTGAGGCGTAACTGTTTCATTTCCTGTAGCAAGATACACCGGACAGCTATCTTTACACATATTGCCACACAGGGCGCAATTTGTGATTTGTTCCAGTTCCTTCTTACTTTCCATCTATGAGTTTCCCCTTGTTTAAAATACCATTTGGGTCTAACGCGAGTTTGATTTTTTGGAGCAGTTCTACGCCATGGGGACCTAGCTCCTCCTGCATAAAGTCCTTTCTCCAGAATCCAATTCCGTGGTGGTGGCTGATAGAGCCGTTGTTTTTCAGAGTGGCTTCCATGGCAGCAGTCCAGGTATCTTTGTAGTAACGGGATGGGTCTTTGGGAAAACCAGCGAAGGTGATGTATAGACACGCACCTTCCCGGTAAAAATGTGAATAGTGCCCCGAAACTGATATGGCACCCTCCATTGCCCTCATTGCGGAGACCATATCGTTATACAGATTGGCGGCATCTTTGAATAGGGAAACAACCTCAATCGTGTCTACAATTCCACCCTGCTGCATTATGATAGGACCTAAACCTATATCGAACCGTTTTTCAAGCCATATATCAACAAGCTTTTCCCCCGTAGTTTCTCCTCCATTTTCCTCAGCAATTCTTTTGATTAATCTGCCTTCAAGCTCTACGAAATCTGTTTCGCCTTCGGAGATAAAGATAATCGTTACCTTGTTCTTTATTTGCCCAAAGTATCTTGCAGTTTCAGGTTCATCAAATATTCTGACCACCGCCGGTTTGGCATCACCTCTCAGAATTTTCCGCACTACGTCTAACGCTACTTCAACGGATGGGAAAGCAAACGATTGTTTTATTGTTCGTTCCGGTAAAGGATGAACCGATACAACTGCTTTGGTCACAATGCCAAGTGTTCCTTCACCGCCCAAGAACAGCTCTTTTAATGAGGGTCCCGTGGAGCGTCTTGGAACTGGTTTGATATTGAGGAGATTTCCATCGGGAAGCACAACCTCCATTCCTAAAACCATATCCTCGATTTTCCCATATTTTGTGGAGAACTGCCCCACAGCACGTGTTGAAATCCATCCTCCGAGAGTGGAGCAATGGAGGGACTGAGGAATACTTCCCATTGAGTAGCCTCTGTGATTCAGTTCTCGCTCAAGATTTGCCCCGATGATTCCTCCTTCAAACTCAGCAACGAGCGAGGTTTCATCGAGGGAAATAAACTTATTCATTCTCTGAAGGTTTAAAACAGCGTCTCCTTCAATGGGAATAGCACCACCAAGCACACCAGAACCAGCACCGAATGGCGTGATATGAACCTTATATTCATTGGCATATTTCAGGATGCTCTGTATTTCCTGGCTATTCTTGGGGGAGATAACTACAGAAGGAAGTGACGGCAATTTGCCATATTGTGAAAGGAATACTCCGTATAACCAGTAATCAAGACTGTAAGAAATGAGGTCGCATTCACTTTGTGATATATTTTCCTCTCCAACTGCACCTTTTACCTTTTCAATAAACCTGGAGGGCGCCTCCCCCCTTTTTGACATAAAAGTCTCTACATTCATTAACGCCCCGCTTTTTATAATGTGTGCATATTGTAGCATTCTTTAGCAGGTATGATAACCTATTTAAAGGGGGATTCGTGAATAATTGCATTGTTTCCTATTTAACACAACTCAATAGACGGTCACATTGTTGATAATGGACTAGCCACAGAGGTTTGAAATCAAAGCCGAAGTGAGCTAGACTTGCTTTGGTTGTTATCTGCATGGCATGCACGAATTTGGGGTGACTGAAAGTATTCTCGACATTGCTTTAAAGGAAGCTAAGAAAGCTCAAGCCAGGAAGATTACCAAAATTAGCCTTGTTGTTGGTGAACTGACAGGTTTTATGCCCGATTGCATTGAATTTTATTTTGATTTTATGAGCAAAGACACCATCGCTGAAAAAGCCGACCTTCACTTCGAATCAGCGCCAGCCCAGGTTCGCTGCCGAAGTTGCCTCACTATTTTTCACCCCAAAGATACTTTGTGGGCTTGCCCTAAATGCCAAAGCCAGGGTATAGAAATAGTGGCAGGTCGAGAGTTATACATCGAAAGCATGGAGGTGGAATGAGGAAAATAGAATTAGTGCAGAACATTCTGGAGGCTAACGAATCTATAGCAGCTCAAAATAAGCGGCTACTAGATGAGCATGGAGTTTTTGCTATCAATATTATGGCATCTCCAGGTGCAGGCAAGACAAGTCTTATCTTGCAGACTATGGCTAGGTTGAAGGGTAAATTAAGGATAGGAGTTATTGAAGGCGATGTCGCTTCAACGCTGGATGCTGAAAAGGTTAAGAACGAGGCGGTAGGAGTGGTCCAGATAAACACAAGAAATATGCCCGAGAGTTGTAGCCTAATCGCAAGCATGCTCGACGCTGCCTTGAAGAAATTGCCCCTGGAAGACATAGATTTGCTCCTTATTGAGAATGTGGGCAATCTTATCTGCCCTTCTGAGTTTGTTCTGGGAGAGCACAAAAGGGTGGTGGTTTCTAGCTTGCCCGAGGGAGATGATAAACCTATTAAATACCCTATGATATTCGCTGACGCTGACGCAGTGGTGATAAATAAAGCTGACCTTTTACCCTACGTTGACTTCGATATTGCTGTTTTTCGCCGTGCTATCGAAGGACTGCATTCAAAAGTCAAACTCTTTGAGCTTTCCTGTAAGACTGGTGCCGGGATAGAAAATTGGTGTGCTTGGGTGCTGAAAGAGGTGGAGGCTAATGCTTACAAGAGTGCATCACTTAATATCTCCTTGGAAGGGGGAGGAATAAGGTGAGGTCAACAAAATATGGTGAGAGTCTGCCATGTAATTTGAGAAGAAGCCACAAAGCGATTGACTCAGATAGCATGGAGTCATACAATTGCTGTTTTGGAGTAGGAAATTAGTTTTATTCGCTATGTTAAGCGAGGGGTTATTAACTTCGCTAGGTACAAATAAAGATTGGCTTACTTATATTCACCGGCTGAAGATAGGTTTTTAAGTGGCGTTTTTTGCTTCATTTTCTGACTTTTGGGGATTGTTAGAAAAATGGGCACAAGAAAAGCCCGTTTATGTGGTGAGGTATATCTCCGATAATCTTCACTACCAGAAATTTACAGCGGAAACCCGAGATGGCATTGTTTATGATGAGATTCGGGCTGTTGAACCCCTTAAATCCTTTTTCTTTAAAATAAAGCAAAGGGTAGCAGAGTATCCAGTTTCCTATTCAGAATCAGGGAAAGCTGAAACTGAGTTCATAATCGTTGGAGCGAAAGCGTGCGACCTCAGATCTATGGAAATTCTGGATGAGACCTTTATGAGGGGAGAAATTAAGGATCCCTTCTATGTGGAGCGTAGAAAAAAAGGCATCATCATTACCTCTGACTGCTCTTCCCCCAAAGAAACTTGCTTCTGCACCCTTTTGAGTTTGAAGCCTTATCCTGAGAAAGGCTTTGACCTCAACCTTTCTAAAATCTCTGAAGGAGTCATCCTTGAAGTGGGGTCAGAAAGAGGGGAGAGGCTTTTATCTCAAGGTAAGGAGCTCCTTTCTCAAGCTTCCCCCTCACAGCTTGAAGGGAGAAACAAAAATCGGGAGGTTACGCTCTCCAAAGTAAAAGAACAGAACGAGAAATTCGCCCTAAGCAAGCCCTATCGAGAATTAATCAAAGAGAAATTCGATTCTTCTGTTTGGGGTAAGTATTCTGGGAGGTGTTTGGAATGTGCTGCTTGTCTCAGCGTTTGCCCTACTTGCCATTGCTTCCTGCTTTATGACCAAAAGGTGGGTGAAGGCTTCGAAAAAGTTAGGGTCTGGGATTTCTGCTACTACCGGGGATATGCCCGAGTTGGTGGTGGGACGAATGCGCGACCTACGGGAAAAGACAGAATTAAGAATAAATATATCAAGAAATTTGAATTCTATATGTCAAAATTTGGGATGTATGCCTGCACTGGTTGTGGCAGGTGCATTGAAGCGTGCTTGGCAAATATAGACATGCGCCAGGTATTCAAGGATTTGGAGGCAGGTCAATCTAGTAATAATATGTGAGTATCTTTACAAGGGGATACTCTCCAAAAAGGAGATGTAAGGGGAAGAATATAGCTGGAAAAATCGAAGTTAGGGAGGTGCTAGGATGATAGATGTACAAAGGTTAGAAGAAATAGAGGTATTCCGCGACCTGACCACTGATGAGCTTGAAGCAATGTCTCAAATTTGTGAAGTTAAAACCTATGAGGCGGGTAGCATTATCTTCAAGGAGGGCGATGAAGGAAAGGAAATCTATGTGGTGGATGAAGGCATAGTGAACTGTATAATCCAGGCTACCTCTGACCAGCCAATAGTAGTTGGCACTAGAACTAGGAATTCCCTATTTGGCTGGGCAGCAATAGTGTCACCGTACCGCTATACCTCTACGGCTAAAACCTTAGAAAAGGTGAGAGCCTTCGCCATTAAAGGCGATAAGTTAAGAAAGTTATGCGATACCTATTCACATATATGCGATGTAGTCATGCAGTACATCGTTACCATAGAAAGACTGAGGGAGACCGAGTTGTTTAATAGCTTGACCATCGACGAGGTTGCGCTAGTATCCTTGGCTTGCGAAACTAGAGTCTATCGCAAAGGGGACACCATCTTTAGGGAAAACGATGAGAGTACAGAAATCTTCATGGTTGATGAAGGCCGGGTGCAGGCTATAATTGAACCCATACCTAATCGGCCAATGGTAATTGGCACTATCACAAAAAATCAGCTATTTGGCTGGTCTGCAATGATATCACCACACCGCTATACCGCTACGGTTAAAGCCGCAGAAAAGACGAGGGTTTTCGTTGCTAGGGGTAACGACTTGAGAGGAATATGCAGCGTGAATCCTCGTATATGCAGTAAAGTCATGGAAAGGATCGCGTGTATCGTTAGTGACCGACTTGTGCAAACCCGCCAGGCACTGGTACAGGCTTTCTACGAATCCCAGGCCGCTAGTGACTGCAATCAGGCATAATGAAAAGAAGTATCTAAGATGAAGCAGTATGACTTTGCAATTGTTGGTGGTAGCGCTGCTGGAATAGCAAATCTCATGGCTGCTGCCATAGTGAGTGGAATGGGGATTGAGGAACTGGCTATCTTGCCTACGGGTACTCACCCTGCGCTTACGGCCTCACCGCCTAGTAACCACATTACAGAGGCTGCTTGTCAGGTATTAAGCGAGGCCAGTGCCGGTATGATATTGTAGTAGGTTTGCTGATTCATGGGTGACCAAAGGTAGTAAGTTAGGAGCTAAAAAGTGGAGAACCCGTATGTGCCCATAGAGGCGGTGATTAAGGATGTAATTGTAGAAAATCCCATTATCAAGACTTTTGTGTTAAAGCCTGAAGAGCCTTTAAAGTTTAGCCCGGGGCAGTTTATTATGCTTACCGTGCCAGGGGTGGGGGAATCACCCTTCACTCCTTCATCCTCTTGTTTTGAGACGGAAAGAGTCGAGGTCACTGTATTAAGACAACCTGGAGGAAAAGTTACTTCAGCGCTACACGGGATGAAACCCGGAGATATGGTGGGGGTTCGTGGTCCCTTCGGGCATGGATATCCATTGGAAAGATTCAAAGGTAACGAGGTATACGTGGTTGGTGGTGGTGTTGGAATGGCACCCATGAGGGCACTAATGCTTGCCCTCCTTCACGAAGCTGAGCAATATAAACGCATCATTCTGCGCTACGGAGCACGCAATCCTGAACTTAGAATGTATAAAGAGCTTTGTAAATCATGGGAGACAGACCCCAGAGTAGACGTTGTTTACACTGTAGATATTGCCGATGAAACTTGGACACACAATGTAGGAGTTGTTACCACTATTATGAAGCCAGAGGATATCCAAGATGTTAAAAACGCCTTTTCTATAGGCTGTGGCCCTCCAATAATGCTGCGATTTATGGTGCCCGTTCTTTTGAAGATGGGCTTTGCTGAAGAGCATATGTTCTTCTCCCTTGAAAAGAACATGAGCTGTGGCATGGGCTTGTGTGGCCATTGCAGGATAGGAAATTTATATGTCTGTAAAGACGGGGCTGATTTATCTTACGATAAAATTAAGGATTTCCCTGACGTTTGGGCTTAGCTAAGGAAATGGAACAAAGAGAAAGTTTTTGCCTGTTTTGCTCATTAGGCTGTAAGTTCGCTGTGAAGGTAGATAAGGGAGTACCTTTAAGCCCTGAGTTTTGTCCCGATTACCCTACAAATGAAGGGAGGCTCTGTCCTAAAGGGCTTTATGCCATAGAATTGCTCAATCATCCGCGGAGGCTTATTACTCCCCGCATTAAAGAGAATGGAAAATTCAGGGAAGCCTCCTGGGATGAGTGTTTGCATTCCTTAGCTGCTAAGGTAAACGAGGTGAAAAGCAAATATGGCTCACAATCCATCGGAATTATAGTTGATCCCAATCATACCAATGAGGAGATTCTTGCTGCTCGAGAGCTGTCGAGAGTCATTGGTACAGATAGCTTTGTTTGCAGTTTCCCTCCGAATGATTGGGAACTGTTGTGCGCTGGTATTTTTTCCTCTGGAAACATTGAGGATGTGGAGAATGTTAATTGCTCTTTAATCATAGGCGATCTTTTTGTCACACATCCTGTGCTAGCAGGAAGGGTCATAGATGCCAAATATAAAGCACGAGGAAATAACATTATCGTTATCGGTCCTGAACGGACTAATACTGCTTGGTTCGCTAACACCCGTCTCGAGAATAGACCTGGAAGCGAGGCATTGGTGCTTACCGGGCTCCTAAAATCTATTCTTAATTTTTCTCCTGAGAAAGGGGAAGATATAAGGGAGAAGCTACAAGCGATTCCTGATGAGGCTATCTCTAAGGCTACAGGTCTAAGCATAAATCGAATAGCTACAGCAGCAAGAGCCTTCAACGATGCCGAGAAAGGGGTAGTTTTCCTATGCCCTGGGTTTAAAGGAATGAGAGATATAAACTTGGTAGCGCGATTTTGCAAGTTACTAGTGGATAATGCTAGAGGAGATAAAAGCTTTATACCCTTATTTACCTTTGGTAATGCTGTTGGTGCCTTTAATATAAGCTTTGGGAATGGAGGGAAAAAATTCCTCCAGTTGGTTGAAGAAATATCTTTGGGAAAGATAAAGCTCCTTATAGATTTTGGCGAGGATTTGCTCTCCTCCTATCCTTCAGCGAAAGTTCAAGGAGCTTTAAACCAACTGGAATTCTTGACCATTTCCTCCTTATTCAATCAAGAGACGGAAAGGCTTGCTCACATGGTTCTTCCTTGTGCTAGCTGGCTGGAGAAGAACGGCACCGTCAATTTCTTTGATGCCCGTAGAGAACTATTAGAGCCGATGCTTGAACCACCGGGAGCAGCTAAATCTGACTTGGAGATTATTTTTGAGCTTTCTCAGGAACTTGCTACCCCTCTAGACCAAGGGAAAATTAAGCAAGAAGCGGAAGCTATAAGCAGAGAAGGTTTAAGCCAAGGTGAAGAAAAGCCTGATATCCCTAAATTGGTAGAGAAGATTAATAAGCTAATAAAAGAAAGTACCGTTGAAGATAAAGAATACCCCTATCTTTTAATCGCTAGTGAGAGCACGGCGCATTTTACCGATGGTTCTATTACCCGTAATTTGAGCTGGGCAAAGGAGGAATTCCCTTCCCCGTTTATCAAACTCAGCGTTGGAGATGCTGTAGAGATGGGAGTCAAGGATGGAGAGAAAGTGCTGGTGAGTTCGCGGAGTGGAGAAATTGTCCTACCTGTTCAAGTAACCGATAGGCTGCAACTAGGGGTAGCTAGTGTGCCTGCGTATTCAGCAGAGATACGGAGTATTTTTGAGTGGAATATTGATTCTGAAGGTGAGCTTGAAACTTCACCGGAGAGGGTAAGGATTCTAAGGAAATAATATGAAGAGAGTCTTTGTTGATATTGACCATTGCATTGGCTGCCAAGCTTGCTCTGCGGCTTGTCACTATTCGCATAATGAATTTAGAGCTGCTATTGGCTATGGGACATTACGAGAGGATGTTACCTTGCCCTTCATTTGTCGGCATTGTCAGGAACCTGCTTGCATGGCTGCTTGTCCTAAGGATGCTATCAAGAAGCTAGATAACGGTGTGATAAAAAGGATGAACATGTTGTGCATTGGTTGTGGGTCCTGCGCTCTTGCCTGTCCCTTCGGGGTAATTGAGCCCGATATCCGTTCTTATATTATTACTAAATGTGACCTTTGCACTGCCAGGCTAGAGGAGGGAAAGGAGCCCGCCTGTGTTCTTGCTTGTCCCTCACGGGCACTGACATTTGAGGAAGTTGAAGAAGTGGGCGAAAAACAAATTCTACTAGGAGAGAGCATAAAAGGACATCATCCTGTATTCAGGAGAACGTAGATGTTTACTCATGGGGCAATGGACTTTTTCTACCTTATAATATTCCCCGGTTTTGCTTTCACGGTGGTGGCTGGGCTTCTTTCCACCTGGGTAGATAGGAAGGTTTCCGCCAGAATTCAATGGAGGGTTGGACCTCCCTGGTATCAGCCTTTTGCCGATGTGATAAAGCTAATGGGAAAGGAAAGCATCATTCCTGAGGGTGCCAACAGGGTAAGCTTTCTTATTGCTCCGTTTATTGGATTCACTGCGGTAATCCTGGTTTCTACGATAGTCTGGATGGCTAATATCTTTCCTGGGGCTAGTTTCGTTGGCGATCTCATAGTCGTTATATATCTGTTATATTTGCCCGCGATTGCATTGATAGTTGCTGGTTCAGCTTCGCGGAACCCCTTTGGGGCACTGGGGGCCAGTCGGGAAATGAACCTTATGCTAGCTTACGAGGCAGCTCTCCTCTTTGCCGTCTTCACTGTGGTGGTGAAGAATGGCGGTATAATCTCCTTAGGCGGCATCTTGGGTTATCAAGCAGCGCATGGAGCTATGCTGTCGCAAGGTGCTTCGTGCATCATTGCATTTGTTGTTACCCTGCTTTGCATGCCAGCTAAGTTAGGCATTGTGCCATTTGATATAGCCGAAGCCGAGACTGAGCTAATTGCCGGTCCGTACACCGAATATTCCGGGGTGACCTTAGCAATCTTTAAGCTGACTAAAGCAATGTTGCTATTCACCCTTCCTATTTTTATGCTCACGCTATTTGCCAAAACTGTGTGGACTCCATGGACTATCTTGTGGTATGCGTTAATTTTGGTTTTCATCATTTTGGTAAAGAACGTGAATCCAAGATTCCGAATTGATCAAGCGCTAAGGTTGTTCTGGCTACCTGTACTTGGTCTGTCTCTTTTAGGGATAATTTTGGCTGCTGTAGGATTATAAAAGTGGGCAACAATAATCATCGGTTAAGTGGTATAAAGAAATGGGGATTCAAGAAATCGCCCTGGGTTTTCCATCTTAGTACAGGTTCGTGCAATAATTGCGATATCGAGATTTTGGATGCCTTGACTCCGCGGTTTGATCTGGAAAGATTTGGCATCCTACTTGTGGGAACGCCAAGGCACGCAGATATCTTGCTTGTCACCGGGGTAGTGACAGTACAGGCGCTTCCCAGACTTCTACATGTTTATGAGCAGGCAGCAAAACCCTGCATGGGTGTTGCTATAGGAGCTTGTGCCTGCTCATGCGGCATTTTTGATGGTGGTTATCACGTAGTTGGTCCTGTAGATAAAATAATCCCTGTAGATGTATATATACCAGGATGTCCTCCTAAACCGGAGGCTATTATTTCTGGCGTGGTAAAGGCTCTGGCAAAGCTTTAAGAGGGAAAATGGCTGAGTTAAATCTGGTACAAAAGGTAAAAGAGAAATTCCCCGACAAGATGAGGGAATTATGGGAGAAATCTCCCAGAAGGATATATGTCACGGTAGGAAAAGAGGATGCTAAAGATGTGGTCAGGTATCTCTTAGGGGATCTGGGTGCAAGGTTTATTACCATAACAGCATTGGATACTGGACAAGGAATCGAGATGCTTTATCACTTTTCTTTTGATGCTTTGGGCAAAATAGTCTCGGTAAGAACCCTTGTCCCTATGCCCTTCCCTGAAATTGAGACAGTTTCCCTAATCATACCCGGGGCTGAATATATTGAAAGGGAAATATACGATATCTTGGGGGTGAATTTCAGAAATCATCCTAATTTGAAGCGATTCATATTGGGGGATGACTGGCCCGAAGGAGAATATCCCCTTAGAAGAGAGCATAAGGGGCAATTCCCCTACAGGACAGAAGAGGAACAAGGCCTTTACAGAAAGCATATTAGCAAGAAGGGGGAGAAATGAGAACTACTATTCCTATCGGTCCCTATCATCCCCTTTTGGAAGAACCAGAGCTTTTCCGTGTGGTAGTTGAAGGGGAGAAGATTGTAGATATAGATTGGAGAACAAGCTGGAACCATCGAAGTATCGAGAAATTAGCTGAAAGTAAGACCTACGACCAGGTTATTTTCTTGGTTGAGAGGATTTGCGGTATTTGTTCCACCTCCCATCCTATAGCCTTCTGCAATGCCGTGGAAGACCTAGCAAACATCGAGATCCCCGAAAGGGCAAGGTATATCAGGTCTATAGTCGCTGAGATGGAGAGGATTCACAGTCACCTGCTCTGGTTTGGATTAGCGGGACACTATATCGGGTACCATACCGTTTGGATGTGGGCCTGGAGATACCGAGAGTTAGTTTGTAATCTTTTCGAGCAAATCTCTGGGAACCGGCAATCTTACGCCATGATGAAGATCGGTGGAACGAGACAGGATATAAAGGAAGAGGATTATTCCCGTATCCTGAAGACAATGGATGAACTTGAGCCCAAGAT
>JAUWGN010000119.1 GCA_030606385.1 Dehalococcoidia bacterium | reverse complement strand
ATTAAGAAAGCCGAGGGAGACAAAACTATTTTGAAATATAAGACTATAGTGAACTGGGCTAAATTAGGCAAAGAAGAAGTGTTGGCGTTAATCGAGGTCAAGGTAATGCCACAGCGGGATGTTGGCTTTGATGCTATCGCTGAGCGTATTCGCCGTTTCCCAGAGGTGTATTCCGCCTATTTAGTTTCAGGCACTTATGACCTGGCGATATTAGCGAAGGGTAAAAACATGCAGGAAATAGCTAGCTTTGTCACTGGAAAACTAGCTCCATTGGAAAAAGTGCAAAACACTAACACCCGTTTCCTGCTTAAGCGGTATAAAGAAGATGGTGAAATCGTCGAGCCCACAGAGGGAAATAAACGACTGCCGTTAATCCCGTAATCTGGTAATATGCATCCTGTTCAGACTAAAAGCATGGATACTTTCATTTCACAGAAGGTAAATAACATATCGCCGTCGGGTATCAGGAAGTTTTTTGACTTACTTTCCTCTGTGGAAGGTGTTATCTCCCTTGGTGTAGGCGAGCCGGATTTTGTTACCCCATGGCATATCAGGGAGGCAGCCACTCGTTCCCTGGAGAAAGGCTACACCATGTATACCTCAAACTACGGTATGCTCGAGTTGCGTCAAGAGCTGGCAAAATATCTGGAGCATCACTATGGAGTTAGCTACCAACCAGAGCGGGAAATCCTCGTT
The DNA here is from genome assembly GCA_030606385.1 of Dehalococcoidia bacterium. Classification (GTDB taxonomy): domain Bacteria; phylum Chloroflexota; class Dehalococcoidia; order GIF9; family AB-539-J10; genus CG2-30-46-19. The sequence goes on along the minus strand of JAUWGN010000119.1, from coordinate 3,281 downwards.
ACTGTTGGTGTTAGCGAGGGGCTTGACCTTGCCGTACGAGCTATTCTGAACCCTGGTGATGAGGTGATTATTCCCGACCCATGGTATGTCTCTTATCCACCCTGTGTTATCCTTGCTGGTGGTACACCAGTCTTTGTGCCTGTAAGTAAACAAAATAATTTTGTCCTCAAGGCTGAAGATGTTGAACCTCTGATTAATAAACAGACCAAGGCTATCCTCATTGGCTATCCCTCCAATCCTACTGGTGCAGTGACGTCGCGGGAAGAGCTAGTCAAAATCGGCAAGCTAGCTCAAAAATACAACCTGCTAGTGATTTCAGATGAGATTTATGCCAGGTTGGTCTATGGGGTGGAGCACACCTGTTTTGCCAGTCTTCCCGGGGTGAAAGAGCAAACTATTTTGCTCGGTGGATTTTCCAAGGCATTTGCTATGACTGGCTGGCGAATAGGCTATATAGCTGCCAACGAGCAGCTTATCGAAGCCATGCTCAAGATTCATCAATATACCATGCTTTGTGCGCCAACTATGTCGCAAATGGCTGCCATTGAAGCATTGAGGTCTGCTGAGGATGATGTTGCGAAAATGGTCAAGGAATATGATAGACGCCGACGGTTCATAGTCAAGAAGTTAAACGAGATTGGCTTACCTTGCTTTGAGCCGAAAGGAGCTTTTTATGCCTTTCCTTCGATAGAAGCTACCGGGATGAGTTCAGAAGAATTTGCTGAAAGGCTGCTGATGGAGGAGCGGGTGGCTGTAGTGCCTGGCTCTGCCTTCGGACAATGTGGTGAAGGATTTATCCGCTGCTGCTACGCTACTTCCCTGGCTAATATCGAGGAAGCTTTGAAGAGAATGGAAAAATTTGTCAAGTTGGCGAGGAGGTGAGAGAAATGGGGAAAGAGTTGTATCCTATGTGTGCTAAGTGTCCTAAAAGAATTTGTGAGCCGTATACCCCAATTGACGCGGAGCCACCTCCTCTGGAAGAGGCGCCAGCTTTTTGCCCTATGCGGCTTAACCCCGATGTGATAAACAAAGCCGTAGTTGAATATGAGCGACATGATGTTAGAGAACTTGCTCGCTTTGCTTCATTGCAGGAGGCTGAGTGCTACGAATGGGTGCCAACGGGAGTCGGGGATAATCTGGGGCTTAGGACTAAATTTCCTCGGGTGGAAGAGACAATGCAATTTGCTCGAAAAATGGGCTATCACAAATTGGGCATTGCTTTTTGCATCGGGTTGGAAAACGAAGCTCGGATTCTAGATAAGATGCTGGAGAACCATGGCTTCCAGGTGGTATCGGTTTGTTGTAAGGTGGGAAGGATTGATAAAGAGAGAATAGGGCTTAAAAGGGAAGAGACGATAGTAGGGAAAAGAGGTTACATGTATCACGAATCTATGTGTAGTCCTATCCCTCAGGCAGAAATCCTGAATTCGGAGCAGGTAGACCTGGCTATCGTTCTGGGTCTATGTGTGGGGCATGATACTTTGTTTATTAAATATTGTCGGGTTCCAATAACTGTGCTTGCGGTGAAGGATAGGGTATTTGGGCATAATCCATTGGCTGCTATTTATTTATCCTCTTCACCTTATTATAGTCGACTTATGACTTCCTGAAAGAATTAGGAAGATTTATAGAATTGAGTTAAGATTCCATGCTCTAAATGAGCTTCATTTTCTGTTTGACTTCTGTGATGGTCTCCTTGGCGATAACCTCAGCTCGAGCAGCTCCATCGGTAAGGACTTCAGTAACGTAATTGGGTTTTGCCGCTAAAGCAGCCCTCTTTTCTCGAAAAGGAGCAAGATTTGAAGCGATATTCCCCGCCAGTAGTTTCTTGCAATCAACACAGCCAATTCTAGCGCTGCGGCAATCAGAAGCAATCTGCTCCACTTGGTCAAGAGTGAAGAATTTATGAAGACTAAAGATGCCGCATATTTCAGGGTGCCCCGGGTCGGAGCGATAGCGACGCGCCGGGTCAGTGACTGCAGTCATCACCCTTTCCAGGATTTGTTGTGGTGGAGATGCTATTTCAATATAGTTGTTGTAGCTTTTGCTCATCTTATTTGTTCCATCCAGGCCTGAGATCAACGGGAAGGAAGTCAGTTTTGCCTCTGGCTCAGGGAACACTGGACCAAAGAGGGAATTAAATCGCCGTACTATCTCTCGGGCTAATTCAAGATGAGGGAGCTGGTCTTCACCGACAGGGACAACCTCTCCTTTATAAAGGGCAATATCGGCAGTCATAAGCACAGGATAGCCTACCAGTCCATAGTTGACATTGCGCGGCTGCATCTTCACTTTCTCTTTAAATGTAGGCACACGTAATAGCCAGCTTAAAGGAGTTACCATGCCGAACAGGGTGTGGAGTTCCATGACTTGAGGAACATGGGATTGAATAAAGAGGATGCTCTTCTCAGGGTCAATGCCCGCTGCCAGCCAGTCAAGCACCATTTCATGGATGTCCTGCTGGAGAATATCGGTATTCTCCAGCGTTGTGAGGGCGTGGATATCCACCACACAGTAAATGCAATCGTATTCCTCTTGAAGTGAAACGCAGTTCTGGATAGTCCCGAGGTAATTGCCGATATGCTGCTTGCCGGTAGGGCGGAATCCTGAAAAAACACGCTTCTTCATTTGTGTTAACAGAGTTTAACATGTGAATAGGTAGGTGGCAAAGATGGTTGTGCTTGTTTCATTCGTACCCCACCTCCGGCGAGAGTGGGATGGCACTTTGCATGTAGGTTCCACTCCCCCAGGCGATTTCTCGACCATCTGAATCAACCAACTTGGACTGTGCGATAAAGAGGCGATGGGAACGGTGAACCACCTGACCAGTCGCTTTCATTTCTCCCTTTGAAATAGGGCGAGTAAGATATATGTTGAAGGAGACAGTTAGCACGAAGACGTCATCAACCAGCGAATTTACTGCAAAAAAGGCAGCATCATCGAGAGCCTTAAAATATACTGACCCGTGCACGGCACCGGCTGCATGAAGGAAATCGTGGCGCACCGCGATAACCACCTCTGCATACCCTTCCTCCACCCGGATTGTTGGCATGTAATACTTATTCGTTGGTGCAAACGCATACATGTGCTCTAGCTTTCGGTAATGTTCTTCTTTGTTCAACTCCCAGCTACCTTCCCCGCCGCGGGTATTTTGCGGCTAGAATTGGTAAAGGCAGGTGCTCTCTGACCTTTGGTGAGATTCTCATCATTGAATCGACTTCGTAACAAGTAGCGCATACCGGATTCGAACCGGTGATCTCCTCCTTGAGAGGGAGGTGTCC
>JAUWGN010000036.1 GCA_030606385.1 Dehalococcoidia bacterium | reverse complement strand
GTATCTTCGCAGGACAAAATAGCTCTTTCCCCAGCTCCTTTCTATGCACCTCAATTTTGGGAGCTTTACCTTTCCTGAACCCCTCGATTAACACAAGGTCAAAGTCAGAACCAATAGTCCACAGAATTTCCTCGATTTTTGGCTCATGCTTCAGGCTTCTGGTCAATAAAAGCCTGTCAGGTGATACCGCCACCACAGTTTCGCTACCTGCCTCAGCGAACCTCCAGCTATCCTTTCCAGGCTTATCAATATCTATTTCCTTCGGGCTATGTTTCACCGTGGCAATTCGGTATCCCCGCTTTTTAAACTCCTGAATCAGACGCTCAATGAGGTTTGTTTTGCCACTCCCCGATTTGCCCACAATGGAAACTACAGGAAACATCTTTACTCCTTTAATAGACTTCCTCCCCCCAATCTAACATCTGCACCTCGACTATGTCTCCACTTTTAACCCGCTTGGTGCTCTCAGGGATAACCGCCAGGCCATTTGCCTTTACCATGGAGGTAAGAATTCCCGAGCCCTGAGGACCGGTAACGCGAGCATAATATTTACCGTTGCGCTTGGCAACAGTCACCCTGGCAAAGAGGCGTCGCATATCGGTATTCACAATATCGTCCTCCATAATCGCCCGGATGGATGGCTTAGCAAGGTTGCTTTTGCCCATCATCTTTAAAATCGCCGGACGAGCAAATTGTTCAAAGGTCACCATCGAGCTAACCGGATTTCCCGGCAAGCCTAGGTGAGGAATTTTTCTGCTCCCCTTTCCAATCATCCCAAAGGCAGAAGGTTTCCCCGGCTTCATACACACCGTCTGTAAGGTAATCTCGCCACACTTTGCCAGAACATCCTTCACCACATCGTAATCCCCCTTAGATACACCACCGGAGGTGATAAGCATGTCTGAGTCCAGCCCTTCATCAATTTTCTGTTCCAACGACCGAACTGAATCACGCCCTATCCCCAGAATTTTGGCAATGCCACCATATTGCCTGACTTCAGCAGCAATGGTATATGTGTTGCTGTTATAAATCTTTCCCGCAGGCAGCGGCTGGTCAATATCGGTAAGCTCGTCGCCTGTAGCTAATATAGAAACAATCGGACGGCGAATAACCGCGACGGTAGGACGTCCCAGAGAAGCTATCACACCTATTTTTGAGGGACGAAGCACGGTTCCCTTTTTCAACACCAGTGAGCCTTTAGCAATATCCTCTCCCTTCCGACGAACATTCATCCCTTCCGGTACCTCACGCAATATACCAATCTGCGATAGATCACGGTGAGACGCTTTCCGTGCAACTTCATCGGTATCTTCGAAAGGCACTACAGCATCAGCACCTTGAGGGAGTGGTGCCCCGGTCATGATGCGAATGGCCGACCCTCGCTTGACTTTTCCCCGGGGCATAGAGCCGGCAGCAACCTTGCCAGTCACCGATAAAATTTTCGGTGATGCTTCGCTAACACCATGTGTATCATCAGCCTTCACTGCATAGCCGTCCATGGCGGAATTATCCAGCGGAGGAATATCAATGGTAGAACGAATATCCTCAGCCAGGACTTGACCCGAACAATCCAGTATTGGCTTCGTTTCAGGCTCAAGAACTTCAATACAGGAAAGAATCTTCTGTAACGCTTCTTCCACAGAGACCATGCAACAAATTCCTTACAACTTTGGCTTTTGAAGTAACCTAAGACTTGATTATAGCTTATCTCTATTACCTAAGCCAATGTTTTCCTCTATCAGGGTATTGGCTCGGGCCAGATCTGCCTGGGAATTCACGTTGAAAAAACTTAGAAGACGAGGGTCGAAGTCCTGGCACTCAGCTTGTTCAATGTATCTAACATGTACGTCATCCAAGAACCAGGTAATTTTGACGCGGTCCTCCTTCACCTGTACCCCCATAGCATCCACACAAGCTCTGGAATACACGGCATGGAGAGGTTGAACCTTTTCTGTCCAAGGGACAACAGCATCAAAACCAGGGGAGAGTTTAATCATGTAGTGTAGCAGTTCCACATTCAAGAAGGGCATGTCACAGGCAACCACGACATTGTAGACTGATTTAGAGGCTGATAATCCGGTATAGATTCCTCCAAGTGGACCTTTATCAGGATACAAATCCTCTTTGTATTCTATTCTGGAATCGGTTGGGAAGCCAGGCTGGTAGGCAGAACCTATCACCAGGATTTGGTCGCTTACCAGCGTAACCCGGTCAACCACTCGCTGCAGTAAGCTCTTCCCCCCGACAATTTGCATGGCCTTACTGCCTCCGAGGCGGGAACTTCCTCCTCCAGCAAGAATGATTGAGGTGACCACCGCTATAAAAATAAGAAGCGACCCCGAGGGGATTCGAACCCCTGATCTCCACCGTGACAGGGTGGCATGTTAAAACCGCTACACTACGGGGCCACAAATCAAAACCTGTCACCTACACTATAGCAACAAAAATTCCCCAGCGTCAAATTGCAAAAAAGGCTTCGACGCTAACCTCGCAACCAATTCTTATTAACAGCCTGATATGTGTCACAGGATAACCAGTAGACACAGCTTAAATTTATAGCTTCTGCGCCAGGAAAGGATGCCCCTCTCGCTCGAAATGCGGCAAGTAGTTCTCCGCCGCATCCATCTCTTGAATCCAACCATTCTCTAACCCCAATGCATCAACCAGTTCGAGAACCTCTGAATACTCCGAGACGGAGATTCTACGACACAGCTCAGGTATCCGGGAGGCCAAGTGTGTTGGGTAATATTGAGACATAATGCTGACAGTAACCTTGGGCGAAATATGGCGGACCAGCCAGGTAAGCGAATCGCGACTACCTGCTAAGCCGCCAGGGAGAATGAGATGACGTATAATTAATCCTCTTTGGGCCAACACCGAATCATCCAATACTAGCTTACCCCCTACTTGCCGATACATTTCAAGGATGGCCTGGCGTGCTCGCATAACATAATCATTAGTGTGGGAAAGCTTCGCTGCCCGGGTATTAGAGGCATACCTCAGATCAGGTAGATAGATATCCACAATCCCATCCAGGGCTTGAAGCGATGCCACAGAATCATAGGCATTAGTGTTATAAACTATGGGTACCTTGAGCCCCATAGGCACTGCCTCTAAGATTGCTCGAACTAACTGGGGTACAAAGTGAGAGGGTGAAATAAAACTGATGTTGTGACATCCCAGCTCATCTTGAAGATATATCATATGTTCCGCTAAGGTATGAAAATCCATTTCCCTGGAAGCCTGGCATTCTGGGTCCTGACTGATGTAATAATTCTGACAGTAGACACACCTCATATTGCAATTACCAAAGAAAATAGCTCCAGTTCCTCCAGTGCCTGAGATAGCTGGCTCCTCGCCATGATGGTCGCAGACCGCAGAGACTATAGGCAGATACCCAGAATGGCAAAACCCATGCTCATTCTTCAGACGGTTGACATGGCATTCCCTGGGACAGATATCACATGACGCCAGTCGTGTTTCTAACGCCTCAACTCTGCGTCTAAGTTCGCCACTACGATATAATCTTAAATAAGAAGGTTCCATTCCAGGTACTTCTACGCCTCAGTTTCAACCCCCATCAAGGATTAGGCCTCTCTCACCATTATTATAACAGTCCCTGTCTTGCCGCTTTTCCTCCACTACCCCAATTTTCACCAGGTCTTCAACCACACCGGAAACGCTGGGGTGAAATAGGTTGCTAATTATAATACCAGACCAGGGAGGAAAATCAATGACGCCCAGAATCATTACCGATAGCGCATTGAATATTCCGCGTGAGGTAGCACAGGCTGGTTCTACATTAGGCACAGACCCCCCTGTCATTGCGAGGTACACCAGTGCCGAAGCAATCTCACCCCGTCTTCCTCGGTCGCTTGAGCAAGAACAGGCATAGAGCAGAAGCGATACACAGAACCCCTGTGACCAAGAAGGCAAAATTATAGGAACCTGTAGCATCATAGGAAAAGCCATAAAGGACAGGCCCCACTGCCCCGAATCCCCCAACGAAGAGGGCACCTACGCCGAAGAGCACCACCACGTTCCGCACACCGAACAGGTCACCAAGGTAAGTAGGAAACACAGCCAGCCCGCTTCCATAACAGAAGCCAAGCAAAACCGATACCAGAATCATCTCCAGCGTGCTGTCGACCTGAAAGCACAGTAAAGCAGCCAGACCCACACCCAGGGTGGTGAAATAGAGTACCGGCTTTCGGCTGATACGAAAGCGAGCCATGTACCAGTCAGAAAGAAACCCTCCAAACAGACGACCCAGGACGGCCGACAACATAAATACACAGCTATAAATGAGCACCATGGTTCCCAGCGGTATTCCAAGGTCAATGGCACCCCACGTTATCAGATGAGCTAGGAAACCCAGCATTGCCACCTGGTATCCAAGCTGGGCACCGACGAGCAGCCACCAGCTACGAGTCCTGAAAGCCTCTCTCACCGACCACCTCTCACCACGTGCTGCAAAATCAGCTCTCGCCTCCAGTTCCTCTTCGGTGGGTTTCACTCCGTCGGGGTAGGTTCCTATCGATTCCGGGTCTTTCTTGAGCAGAAGACCACCTATCACACCTCCAACCAGAAGGATGATGCCAAAGGCAATATAGCTTGTGCTCCATCCCCAGGACTCTATCATGCCATGCGCAGCCAGCACTAAAAAGACTATGCCCAGGCCTGACCCCGTCATGGCGATGGCAACCATCCTGGCCGCCTTCCTCATGAACCATCGCCTGACCGTCGCCACCGTGACGATGATATAGCACAGCCCTATGCCCATGGACACCAATACCCCATAGATCAGGATGAACTGCCATATCTGGGTCACAGTGCTCAGCAGGGATACGCCGATGCTGCCAATTACGGCTCCTATGATTACAGTCCATCTTGGCCCAATGCGGTCCACCAGATAAGCACCCCCCAGCGCAAAGACCGGCATGAGGATCATGTTGAGCGTCAATCCCAGGGACAGCATCCCACGTGTCCAGCCAAAATCTTCAATCAGCGCAGGAACGAAAATGCTGAAGCTGAATTGGGCGCCGCCGGCTACAAACATAGCTAGCCAGGCGCCTATTACTACGACATAACCGTAGAAAAACTGCCGTCTTCCTTTTTCAACCATCAATCTCAGTCGCTTCCCTGTCCAGGACTAGAAAATTGGACTATTGAGAGCTGCCTTTATTCCTGTTCTTCTCGCTGTGGTGCTTTCGGACATTTTGGGACAAATCAACATTGACCGAAATGGTAGGCTTTTAGCATGGTGCTCGTCAAGGTTAAACCGAACGCTCAAAGTGACGGCATACATCGGCCACCAACACGGCTTTCTACGGTTGAATAAACCACTACTTCATCACCCCGACCGATAGCGAGGGGTCCAGTTCTCCGCACAGCGTGCCCTATTCGGCGTGATAAGCATTGGCCAATGACGACTTGACAGACGAGAACATATAGTTCATACTGTAGTATGAAAATAGTATGAAAAGGTGATATCATGCCGAAAATAGCTAAGATTGCCATCAGTCTTCCTGAGGAGGTACTTGTTTCCGTGGAGCAGGAGCGAAGAAACAGCGGAGAAAGCCGGAGCGAGTTTTTCCGCCGTGCAGTGGAGGCACTGCTGCGCCGCCAACAGGAACAAGAAATGAGCGAACAGTATATCCGTGCTTACCAGCAGATACCTGAAACTGAGGAAGAGATTGAGGCGGCACGACATGCCGCCAGCAATATTCTAGCTAAGGAACCCTGGGAATGAGGCGGGGTGAAATATGGTGGGCAGAATTAGAACCGCCCGCAGGACGCCATCCCGTGGTGCTCCTATCCCGTGACGAGGCTTATGCCGTCCGTTCTCTGGTTATCGTGGCACCAATTACCACCCGTATCCGCCATATAGCCTCCGAAGTGCTTTTGGGAACCGATGATGGTATGCCCTGCGATTGCGTGGCTAACCTGGATACCATTACCACTATCCCAAAGGACTGCCTTCGCGATCGGCTGACTAGCTTGAGTCCTCAGAAGCTGAAAGAGGTCGAGACAGCCATCCACTTTGCCCTGGGTTTGAAGTAATTTTCCTGGGGGCTGTTTTGAAACAGACCAATTTCCGTATTAAACGCCGGTTTAGTAAATTTTCATCTTATTAAACAAATTGTCTCTTTTGTTTAATAACATACCTGCCACGGCTAACCAAACCGCCGAATTACTACCCTGCCTTTTTGATTTGCCTATCCATTATCCGTTCTACGAGAGACGGCGCTAATCTGGAGGCACAAAGAACGAACTTTCCGTTAAAGCCAGGTACGATAATAAACTTCTTCTTCATCATCCCGCCTATCATAGCCTTTGCCACATCATCTGGAGACATAATACCTGCGGTGCCGGCAACAGCTCTAGTTTCTTTTGGCTTGATTTTATCCTCCCACTCTAACATGGGTGTATCTGTATCAGGCGGGCATAACACGGATATCATGATATTGTATTTCTTCATCTCACTTCTTAGTGCCTGTGAAAACCCGAGCACAGCAAACTTAGCGGCACTATAACCTGTATAACCAAATACGCCTAGAAAGCCCGCCATAGAGGAAACGTTTACAATATGTCCACCTTTTGCCTTCATCATGGGGATAAAGCTTCTGCACATATTAAGAACACCATAAAAATCTATTTTCATGAGCTCATCAAATGTCTCATATGGGATCTCCTCAAAATAACCAGGGTGAGTTATACCGGCACTATTTATAATGACATTCGGTGCGCCATAGGATTTTTCATATATACCCGCCCAATTTTCAACCTCCGTGTGATTAGAGACATCAACCCTTGCATGAGAAATCTTCTGGTTAGTATCTATAGCGGAAGAGGATATTTCCTTTACCGCCTTTTTTAGCATATCCTCACGTCTTGCCAAGATAGTTATATTTGCCCCTTTAGTGGCAAATATCCTGGCTGCGGATTTACCTATTCCACTAGACCCCCCGGTAATAATCACATTTTTACCCTTAAATTCCATTGGCTTCCCTCCCGGCTACGGAAATTCACCTCATTAATTTTCGCATTTTAATTTATACATCGCTTGAAGACAACTTAATGTGCTCGTCCGTATATTGAATAAATTAGATGAACGAAATAACGTTTTGTTCATCTTTCATGTCAAGACTTCCTCGTCATACCATTCGACCAGGTTACTTGCCCAGACTCGCTTCACTGCTGTTTCCAGCACTGCCTGCCGCGGGTCAGGTATATCGAGCAGCGGCGCCAGGGTACGATTGTCAAACTGCTGCAAGAACGAGCAGCGTTTTCGCAGTGAGAGTATCGTGGTTCGTGCGCCTCCATAGACCAGGTAATCCACCGTCCGGACTTGCGATTCCAGCTTCTCCTCGATGCGGCAACAGACCCGACTCAGGAAAGACTCTATTTGCTTTTCCCGGTGTCGCTGAAACCGTTGCTGCGAGGAGCCACCCTTCTTATGGCGCCCGTGAACAAGGCCCGTTCCTACCTTGCTGGCGATGAGGCTTTCACCTCGACAGAGTCCAACAGCGTACGCCCCCAAACGCACCAGAACGAGAGCAACACTGAAATCATGCCTGAGCAGAGCACGCAGCGGCTCAACAGCATATCCTTGAGTAAAATATTTTTCCGTGATTGGAAATGGTGGTGAAATCAGGCACTTTCGTGAAGGGCCCCAAAAAATAACTGCGCCTGTTGCTGAGCTAACAGCAAGCTCAGTCATATTCGCGGCAATTTCCGGCGTCTTAAGCAGCTCCTTAAGTGAGTCCTCGACCTCCGGATAGGGCAGCCCGGATGGTATGTACAGCGACCTGGCGGTGCTATGGGCTGACTCCAGTTCGTCGAGGAAGCCAAGCATCTTCGCTCTACTGAGAAAGAACCTCCTTGATGCCAGCATTGCAGTGCACACCTCCAAAATTTTTGTAGCTGCCTGATTCATCAGGTACAGCCGCTTAACAAACCGGGCAAGTCCATTTCTAAAGAGGCTTAGGAATCATATAGCAACGGATTATACTTCAGCTAGAGCTTAACAACAGTTACTCCATCTCCACCCTCTCCTTTCTCACCGGGGCGAAAGGACTTGCTTAGAGGGTGGGAAGCCAGAAGTTCTCTGACGATATTGCGCACGGTGCCAGTGCCGAACCCATGAATGATACGCACCTCGCTC
>JAUWGN010000121.1 GCA_030606385.1 Dehalococcoidia bacterium | reverse complement strand
TTTTATACTGGTGTAACCAGGAAGTCAAGCGAAATCTTGTCGGAGCAAAAAGCAAACATAAGCAGCAGTGTTGAAGTGCTCGGTGGAATGCAGAAGCTAGCATTCGAGGCGAGGGATGCCATTCTCGAGGGCGAGCTTGATGTATTCGGCGAGATACTGCATAAGGGATGGCAACTTAAAAAACAATTGGCAAGTAAGGTGAGCAATCCAGCAATTGACGATATTTATGAAACTGCCCGCAGGGCCGGAGCAATCGGTGGTAAGGTCAGTGGGGCTGGGGGAGGTGGTTTTATACTCTTCTATTGTCGCAAAGATAAACAGGACGATGTTACCAGAGCACTTAAGGGACTCAGGCAACTCCCCTTCCGTTTCGAGCAGGATGGAAGCAAGGTCATCTTCAACTACAGGAGAAGCCAGTGAAGGTTTTGGTTACTGGTGGCGCCGGGTTTATCGGCTCTCACACTGTTGATTTGCTTCTTGAAAAGGGCTATGAGCTTCGTGTCCTAGATAGCCTTGAGTCGCCAGTGCATCCTAAAAAAAAGAAGCCTGATTATCTTCCTAATAATGTGGAATTTATCCTTGGTGATGTCCAAAGTAAGGATGATATTGAGAGGGCACTTCAAGGAGTAGATTATGTGTTTCACCTTGCTGCCTATCAAGGTTATCTTACCAACTTCGGTAAGTTCGCCTTTACCAATGATGGTGGCACCGCTTTGATATACGAAGTTATCGTACAGAAAAAGCTTCCTATAAGGAAAGTGATTCTGGGAAGTTCTCAGGCAGTTTATGGGGAGGGGAAATATCGCTGTGCTGAGCATGACATTCAATATCCTTCACCTCGTTCTTCGGAGCAACTGGAGAGGGGAGATTGGGAGATAAAATGCCCCACATGTCAACAACCGATGCAACCTCTCCCCACCGATGAATCCAAGACTAGCCCGCATAATCAATATGCTGTTTCCAAACATTGTCAGGAACTTTATGCTTTAACCCTAGGAAAAAGATTTGATATCCCCACTGTAGTGCTTCGCTACAGCATAACGCAAGGACCGCGCCAGAGCCTCTACAACGCCTATTCAGGCATCCTGCGTATCTTTGCCAGCAGGTTACTCCACAATCTTCCCCCTATTATTTATGAGGATGGTGAGCAACTTAGGGACTATGTCTACGTGGGAGATGTAGCAGCAGCCAATATCTTGGCGATGGAAAGCAATGCTGTAAACTACGCAGTTTACAATGTCGGTGGGGGTGAGGTTCTCTCTGTGTTACAGTATGGTGAGCTTCTCTCGAATGTTATGGGTAAAGGTGTCACAGCCGAAATCCCTGGGGAGTTTCGCTTTGGCGATGTAAGGCATATTATCTCCGACGTCTCCAAAATAAAGAAGCTGGGCTGGCAGCCACAAACCTCCATTGAGCAAGCTGCCAGGAAATACATCGATTGGGCAAGGAAACAACCTGAGATTTCAGATTACTACGCTGCGGCTGAGAAAGTGATGAAGCAAGAAGGTGTGCTCAAAACTGTTAGGCGTTAGGGATTGGAGACTAGGGATCAGGTACTAGACATCATGATGCAGGACATAGGACATAAAAGTGATGAATCAAGAATATGTTGAGATTATAAAAAAATATCTTTCCGAAGTTAGTACCACCTTGGCGAAGCTCCCTGTGGAGGGAATCGCCCAGGTTGTTGAACTGCTTGAACAGATGCGGGTGAACAGGAAAAGAGTCTATATTTTCGGCAATGGTGGCTCTGCTGCTACTGCCTCCCACTTTGCCTCTGACCTCTCGAAAGGTGCAATCTCCCAGGGAAAGCCTAGAATAAAAGCCTTTGCCTTGACCGATAATGTCCCCCTTCTTTCCGCCTGGGCAAACGATACCGCCTACGAGAACATCTTTGCCGAGCAATTGGAGAATTTCATCGAGGTGGGGGATATTGCTATCGGCATCAGTGGGAGTGGCAATTCTCAAAATGTGCTAAATGGTGTGAAGGTGGCAAAGGCTAAAGGCGCTACCACTATTGGCTTTATTGGCTTCGATGGAGGGAAACTCAAGGAACTTGTAGATATAGCCATAGTAGTGCCCAATCATAACATGGAACAAGTCGAGGATATCCACCTTCTTTTGGAACATGTTATCACCACCTGCTTGAGAAATTCGAGTCAGACTCATGACCCAGAACATAGAACTTAGAACAATGAACATTTTGGTCACTGGTGGAGTGGGTTATGTCGGGAGTATCGTTACTGAAGAACTTCTGAATAAGGGTTACAGAGTCATTATTTTAGATAACCTTCAGCAAGGGCATAAAGAAGCGATTCTTCCTGAAGCTGAATTTGTCCTGGCTGATATTTGCGAAGCTCAGGCTCTTGAGGATGTCTTTCGCCGATTTGAAATTGATGCTGTAATGCATATGGCAGCAGAGACAGTGGTGGAATATTCCATGACTGACCCCAAAAGGTATTTCCACAATAACATTGTTGGTGGGATAAAACTACTCGATGCCATGCTTAAGCACAAGGTCTGCAAATTTGTCTTCTCCTCCAGCGCTGCGGTTTATGGAGACCCTGAGAGCATTCCTATTGAGGAAGACCATCGCAAGCTTCCGGTAAACAGCTATGGCGAGTCCAAGCTCATGTTTGAGCGCATACTGGAATGGTATGGGAAAGCCTACGGGCTTAAACACATTTCCTTGAGATACTTCAATGCCGCTGGGGCAACCAAGCTTCTAGGTGAAGACCACCACCCGGAAACTCACCTCATCCCCAATGTGCTCAAAGCTGCTCTACCGGACAGTTCAAGGTTCAAGGTTCAAGGTTCTAAGTCAGGAAGTGAGGACATAAAACATAGAACATTGAACATAGAACCAGTAAAGTTATTCGGCACGGATTACCCTACAAAGGATGGAAGCTGCATCCGGGACTATGTTCATGTAATAGATATTGCTCAGGCACACATCCTGGCACTGGAAAAGATTGAACAATTAAGCGGCAGGGCTTACAACCTGGGTAATGGAGAGGGTTACTCCGTGCTTGAGGTGGTAGAAGCAGCGAGAAAGGTCACTCATGCTGAAATCCCTGTCAAAATCTCTCCCAGGCGAGCAGGAGACCCGGCAGTTCTGGTGGCAAGCTCACGCAGGGCTAAAGAGGAGCTCGGCTGGAGGCCTAAGTTCCCGGAACTTGAGGCTATAATTGAAAGCGCTTGGAAATGGATGAGGAAGCACCCAAAGGGATATTGAGGTTTGAGCAGTTCAACGTTCAACGTTCAACGTTGAACATTGAACAATGAAAGCCATGCTCTTGGCTGCTGGGGAGGGGACTCGACTTAGACCCCTTACGCTCGAAATGCCAAAAGTTCTCTTACCTATAGGTGGGCAGCCTTTGATTGAGTATCAGCTTTCCTGGCTTAAACATCACGGTATTCAAGAAGTAGCTATAAATCTCTATCACCTGGGCAATAAGGTCAAGGATTTCCTTGATGATGGCTCTCGCTTTGGGGTGAAAATCTTCTACTCGACCGAAGAAAAATTATTAGGGACTGCAGGCGGCGTTAAAAGGATGGAGCATTTGTTCCATAGCACTTTTGCGGTAGTTTACGCTGATGTGCTTACCAATTTTAACCTCTCAGCGATGGTCAAATTTCATCAAGAGAAAAAGGCTGCAGCCACCCTGGTCATTTTTGAGGCGCCAAATCCAACAGAAGTCGGGGTAGTGGAGATGAGCCCCGAAGGCCGCATCCTGAGCTTCGTAGAAAAACCCAAAGCAGCGAACCTAGAACGTAGAACATCGAACTTAGAACTCCAATCTCTCGCCAGCGGTGGGGTCTATGTCCTGGAAAAAGAAGTCCTCAAGTACATCCCGGCTCAAGGCTTCTCTGATTTCGCCTATGACATCTTCCCCAAGCTGC
>JAUWGN010000116.1 GCA_030606385.1 Dehalococcoidia bacterium | reverse complement strand
AATCATACTGGTATCCCAGAAAATCAAGGGAGACGGGCTTGTTATCGGGATACTGGAAGGTTACATTCAATTCCACTCCGGTGAGGTAGGATATACCATACTGTTTAGCCAGAGCGATTGCCCTTTCCTGGCAGTTTATAGAATCGTGGTCGGTGGTCGACATTAAATCGATATTTCTCTTTTTTGCCTCTTTGAACACTTCTTCAATGGAGAGATTGCCGTCGGAGCAGGTCCTGGTATGGATATGCAGGTCTATTTTCATCTTTTTCCTATACCGGTGATATACCAATCTTCAGGAGGGTCGTACTGGGTATCCACTACCAGGTGGATGATATTAAGGTTGGGGTCTAACTTTTTTAGGTCATCGAGGTCTACCCGTTCAAACTTCTTTTTATTGTTGAGATAGGCCTGTTCGGTAAGTGCGTTTGATTCGTAGTCCTCTTTGGTTCGTCTCAGTATCCTCCCGATGGCTACCTCCTGAGGGCAATCTGTCTGTAAGATGACCAGTGCCTTGTTGTGTTTGGCTGCTATTTCAGCGGCACGCCTCCGCAGCGACTGAGTAACAAAGGTGGCATCAATTATCACGCTATCGCCCTTTTTGGCAGTCTCCTCTGCCCTCCGAAATGTTTCATCATAGACCATCGTTCGCTTGTCCATATTTGAGGCAACCTCTTCATCGAATATGTCCTCGTTTTTCAGCACTTCCTTCCTGACCAGGTCAGTCCGAACGATAGGATAGCCCTTTATCTTGGATATTTCTTCGCTGGTCTCTGTCTTCCATGTCCCGGGAAGTCCACAGGTGATGAGCAAGATGTTATCCCTCAATTCAGCTTGTATGAATTTCTTGAATGGCTCTTTCAATTTGTCACCTCCTTCCCTCTGTTTAATGATGGTTAACTTCCGCGCAGCAGTCAAATCTGCATTATATACGATTGACCAAGCTCGAAATAGCTTCTGGCGGCTGCCAGAGCCTCTGCCTTTTCTTCTTCCGGGATATAGGGGTCATCGAGCTTGAAGCTCTCCACCTTTGCCCTGACATAAGCGCGATAGCACTTATAGAAGTTAAGCAAATCTAAAAGCTCTCTATCGCGGCTTAATTCTACATAGGCATTTACCAGATACTGGGAAAGGTCACGATGCTGGTAGCGGTCTAAATCCATAGCTAGAAAAGCGATCTCCGATGCCACATCTGAGTATCTAAATCTATCATTGAATTCGATGCAATCGTAAATACAAATGTCCTTGGTGAAGCAGACATGAGCGGCATGAAGGTCACCGTGGCAGTCCTTTATTCTGTTTTCATTTACCCGCTTAGCGAATAAAGCACTATTATCATGAATAAAATCGTTGGTATATTTCTTAATGCGTTCATATTGTGAACGCGGTATGGAAATATCGATGTATTTTTCGGTTTGAGAGAAGTTCTCATCGGTGTTCTGGCGTATGAGATCCAGTTTGCCAAAAGCGGTGATTCTAGAGTTTGTTTCCGCCTTTTGATGAAAATCAGCTAGCTTATCGGCTACCCGTGTTACCATTTCCGAAGTTACCTGGTTTTGAACTAAGAGGGCATCCATCATACGGTGTTGAGGTAGTTGCCGCATTTTGACCGCATATTCAATTGCCTTGCCCTTTCCTTCAATGTGCATCCCCTCCTTATCCCTGGTGATAGCCACTACATCGAGATAGGCATCAGGGCAGAGACGTTTGTTTAGTTCCAGTTCTTGATGGCAGAAGAAGCGGCGTTTCTCCAAAGTGGTGTAGTCCAGGTACCCTAAGTCTACCGGCTTCTTCACCTTGTAAACGTATTCGCCGGTGAGGAAGATGAAGGACATCTGAGTCTGCACCAATTGTATCTCTGGTGGTCTATGAGGATAGGGCTCCGGTTTAAGCAAGTCTTCGACTATAGATGATGGTGTGGTCACTACTTTATTGCCCGGTAACCAGCTAATTTACGACAAAGCTTTGAAGGATACGAAAGTCCTTTCCCCTTGCTCATGTGTGGGATCCGCTGCATGGGTAGCCTCAACATAATCTAGCGCTACCGGTGTTCCAATTTTAATCTGTTCCGGTCTGGAGGTATCTACCCCTGAGATACGGGCGCAAATCTTAGCACCTTCCTCCAGTTCCACAATGCCACAGCAATAATATTTTTCCCTGCCGTACCCTTCCTCAACCATTAAGGGAGACCCCACAGCAACAACGGTATAAGCCACAAGCTTCCCCCTTCCCTTCATTTCCTCCACCTCCATTTCACTACCGTGACATTCAGGGCAAATGGGTTTCGGGGGCACAGCTAAATGACCACATTTCTTGCATCTCGAGCCCATCAACTTATGTTCGCTGAGTAATTTATTGTAGGCCAGACTGTATAATTTATTTTCAGCTACTTCTGTTAGTTTGTTTTCTAAAGCCATTGATACTACCTCCTCTCAAAGATATTGACTACAATGGTAGAGCCGTGTGCCCCAGCATTATGTGTTAATCCCAAATCGACGTCTTTTTTCTTCACCTGTCTCGGTCCGGCCTCTTCCCTCATTTGCTTGAATATCTCTACTATCATTCCCGTGCCTGATGCTCCGATAGGGTGTCCTTTAGCTTTAAGGCCGCCATCTGTATTGATGGGCAGCTTACCATCCAATCTATTTTCTCCCTCCCTGATTGCTTTCGCTGCCTCCCCTGGCTCATAGAATCCCAGGTCTTCCATGCCAACTAATTCAGCTATGGTGAAGCAGTCGTGAACTTCAGCAATTTTTATATCTTGAGGACTAACGCCTGCCATTTCGTAAGCTTCCCTTGCTGCCAGTTTAGCAGCCCTCAGTGAAGTCAACTCATCTCTTTCGGCTAAGAAGTAATCGCTTGCCTGCCCGGTTCCAATTACATAAATTGGTTTATCGCTAAAGTTTTTAGCGATGTCCTCGGCGGCAAGCAAAACACATGAGGCGCCATCACAGATGGTGGAGCAATCGAATAACCTCATTGGCCAGGCAATGACGGGATTCTGCTTTGGGTCATGCAAAAACTCCATTTCATCTGCCCAGTGAGGCTCAGGAAGACCTTTCTTCACTGCCGAGGCTGCCCGCCTTTTCATGATATCTGGGATGGAAGCATCGAAGTGAGCATGGGGATTAAGCCCACCATTATAGTGATTTTTTATTCCCAGTCTCATGAAGTCTTCGACGGTGGTGCCGTATTTTGCCATGTGGGCTGTAGCTATGGTGGCGTAAATTCCGGGAAAGGTTTCACCAGCAGGGATCTCAGTGTCGGGGTCCATGGCAGCAGCCAGGACTTCGGTTACCTGGGGGGTATCTAGGTTAGTCATTTTTTCCAGTCCCCCGGCGAGAACGATATCGTAGATGCCAGAGGAGATAGCGATAACTGCCTCTCTGAAGGCGACTCCGCTGGCAGCACAGGCATCCTCAAACCTGATGGCTGGCTTGGGAACAAGCCCGATGCGGCCAGCCACTGCGGGGGCAACGTGCACTTGACGCTCAAAGAGGTCGCTACTGATATTTCCCAGGTACAGGGCGTCGATTTCGCCAGGGTCAAATCCTTTATCTACTGAGCTTCTCAGTTCATTGTAAGCCTCGACAAACAAGTCTTGACCTCTTACTCCCTTGGGATAAATCCCGAACTTTGATAGTCCTGCTCCCACAACAGCAACACCACGACCCAACTTGCGTTTCTTTTGAATCATAATCACCTCCGCTCATTGAAAGCTGTAATTATATTATTTTTGGACGACATTTACTACAGAAGCTGGCCTCTTTCCAGTCGGTGTCAGCAAGACAATTTGAAAAATGCATAACGCATTTGAGATTGGGGCAGTGTTCTAAGCTGAAGGTGTGTCCTAGCTCGTGGACTATCTCCTTGGTCGCTCTTTGTATAAACAAGGTTCTGTCTGGTGACAAGCCATAATATTCCTGCCTCAAGCGGCATAAAGATATGATTACCACCTTGTGGATAATATCAGCTTCGCCGAAGACGAAATTAAGCCCCGGGGCATAAAGGTCGACCTCGGTTATGCCTACCACGCTCTCATCCCTTTCCCTTCGCGAGGTAGACAAGGAGGCTATTAACTTTGAGGCATGATATTGCCCTCTTTGTGCATCATAAGCATGGGCAAGGTCGCTGAATTCTGGCTTTATCCCTACAGGACAATT
>JAUWGN010000123.1 GCA_030606385.1 Dehalococcoidia bacterium | reverse complement strand
CCTGGAATTCCCAACACTCGTTATGGACTTAAGCGTATAATAGGCCGCAGGCTTAATAAGTTCATATGCTTTGCGTATTTGACTATCTACTAGAGACAATACCTCTGACCGCGGACACTGTTCGCTTTCGTAGCCTAAGTAGCGGCGGATATCAACTTCATCTATCTCTGTTTTGATACCCTCTTGTATGACTTTAGTTAAACCAAACTTCATGCCATCTTTCGGTTTCATCGTTACGCATAAATTCTTTTTCATAATAAACGCGCGTAGACCCTTTTAAGTAAGTGAGGAAAAAACGCTGCTCAGGTTAAGTGAAATGATTTATAGAACCTTGCGAATTGAGTGCCAGATACTATGAGTTGAATATACATAAAAAATTGCTATATAGCCTGCCTGCCTGCTATATGCATACCTAACAAAAGTTCTCCCTCCTTTTAGTTCTAGCTAGTACGCCCACCGCTACTTTCCCAAACCCAGAATGGTACGACACATTAGTAGTGTCTTGGTAATATTAACATACTGTAGCGTATGCTTGTCAAACAGGTGTACCTGTTTATATAACTAGTGACACCTCACCATGCAGATGATTGTGGCTCAACAATTCATCGAAATGTGGAACCTGGTTCGTTATTGCTAACCTTCTACAAGCTCCATTCTTGCCTTTTGGCTAATACGATAGCCTCACTCTATAGGATGGGGGGTGTCTGTGCAGTCGTACCGTGCATTTTAGCGTTTAAGAACACCAGAAACGTAGAAATAGGATTCATCGGTACAACATCCATTGATTTTATTTTCATAAACTTCATCAATGTACCTGTGACAGCGCCAAGAGCATTATGAAAATTAACCATAACGATTTTCTTGCCGGGATATTTTTCAGACAGATAACCACCGACTTCTTCGACAGCACATGGGCCAACAACTAGAATAGGGCCATCGTTAAGATTATCAACTTGTTCCTTATCGATTCCCTTTCCATATATGATATTAAACGGCCCATGACCACCATAGTCTACATAGAGCATCTCAAGCACCATCAAGGTATTATTCTTACATCCCTCTATGCATGCCCTTTCCTGTCCTTCGACAATTTTGACATCTTCAGGGAAATCTCCGATGATGTCGCAGGAATACTTTGTTTTATACCTGGAAATATCTCCCCTTATCTGAATCTTCGACAAATCTCCGCAGCCAAGTCCAGCATCTGACGCAATTTTTAGATGCTTTACCTCATCTATGTCGTATCCGAGTATCCTGGCACCCACTGTATCAACGGCAACCGTGTCATCTCCGCCAATTAGTATATTCAAAGGGACAAGATACTGGTCAAGCTTCTTTTCGAGCGGGTAATGCCCATGTATAACCGCATTTATGCCGTCAACGAGCGTGAAATCAGGTTTTATGAATGCATAGACATCGGCGAGAAACTGATGCAGTTCGAAATTATGCCTCGTGGGTCGATCCCTGTGGTATGGAAAACCCATCTGACATTTAACGCCAAGCGTTACCGTAGTCATACTGTGTGTCTTAAACTTGGGAATAGATAGGTAGAAATTATCCCTCCTGTTTACAATAAGATTATCATGGAGGACTTTAGGGAATTTTATTTTGTTATCTCCAATAGAGACTTCAACGGGCTTTTGTTCGTCAAGATATATCGGTTTTGCACCTCGTTCCTTTATGATTCTATCTATGCCAGTCACCTTGAAAATGAGTCGGGTTATGTTCCCCTGGGTTGAGTTTTCCATCACATAGACTTTGTTCGCCCCGGCATTGTTCATCACATCGATTGCAGATGATATAACCTCTGGAGAGGTATAACATTGCTTCCTGAAATCGATGCCATTTATTTTTATGAATACCGTTTTGTCTTTTACTAAACCCTCTGCACCACCAAACTCATCGAAAATATTCGATATTGAATGGTAGATGCTATCTTTAATGTCCTCTACTACTACAGTTGGCATATGCATCACACCTGGCAAGAATGTTGTAAGCCATATTGATTTTATATTATCACACGAAAACTGGTAGCACGTCAAAAAGCCCACAGTTCCCCATGGGAAGTGAACTAATCCTGGCAAGGGGCTGGAACTGGATGAGCCAAGGAACCACTTCGGGTGTGTTTCTGCTACAATAGCAATGTATGGCTGGAAAAGAGAAGCTAGTTGCTATCTACACCGCCAGGCAGATAGAGGCACAGATAATCAAGGGGCGGCTGGAGAACGAAGGAATTCCCGTTTTGCTGAGCTATGATAGCTCCAGCGTGGTGTTTGGATTCACCGTTGATGGACTGGGAGAGGTGAAGATAATGGTTCCTGAGAGGTTTGCAGAGCAAGCCAGGGAGATTTTGAGGGTTAAATATAATGAGATCGAGATTGGAGAGGATAACCAGTCAGAGGCTGGAGAGCCTGAACAGGATTAGGGAAAAGGGGATAGACCCTTATCCCCACTGCTATCATCCCAGCTACGCTATAAAAGAGGCAGTGGCTTTATTTGAGCGAGGGGAAAAAGCGGAGAACATCTCCCTTGCCGGACGCATTATGGCACGACGCTCCATGGGCAAAATGATTTTTGCCGATATTCGCGATAGCTCGGGGAAGATACAGCTTTGTTTTCGCTATAACCTTCTTGGTGAAGAAAACTTTGAACTTCTCGATGAAATTGACATCGGCGATATCGTTGGAGCTGAAGGGAAGCTTTTCAGGACAAAGGCAGGGGAAATCACCCTTGAGGTATCCCACTTTACCATATTATGCAAATCCCTCCGCCCGTTGCCTGAGAAATGGCATGGGCTGGTTGATACGGACAAACGTTACAGGCAGCGTCATCTCGATCTCATTTCCAACGAAGAGACAAGGAACATATTTATGTCACGCAGCAAAATTATCACCGCGATAAGGAATTTCCTGGATAGCCGTGGGTTTGTAGAGGTAGAAACGCCGGTGCTTCAACCCGAGGCAGGAGGGGCTGCGGCAACTCCCTTCACAACACATTATCAGGCACTTGACAACGACTTTTACCTCCGCATCGCACTGGAACTGCACCTCAAAAGGTTGATAGTGGGGGGATTTGATAAGGTGTACGAGATAGGACGTGCCTTTCGCAACGAGGGCATCTCGGGTAAGCATAATCCTGAGTTCACCCTCCTTGAATGTTACCAGGCCTACAGCGACTACACCAACATGATGAGCCTGGTGGAGGAGATGGCTAGCTATGTCGCCCAAGAGGTTCTTGGCAATACTAAAATCACTATTAATGGAAACATCATCAACCTTGCTCCCCCATGGCAAAGAGTTTATCTGCGTGATGCCATTAAGAATTATTGCGATATAGACTTTGAGGATTATCCCGACGCCACTTCATTACGGTCAAAGATGGAGGAGAAGGGGATGGAGGTTGACCCGAACAAGGGGAGGGGAAAGCTTGTTGATGAACTCATTTCCACCTTTGTCGAGCCAAACCTCATCCAGCCGACCTTCCTGATTGACTATCCGGCAGAGATGTCGCCTTTGGCGAAAAGAAAGCGAGGGAATGAGCACCTGGTGGAAAGGTTTGAGGGATTTATCAATGGGATGGAGATTGCCAATGCCTTCACTGAATTGAACGACCCGATAGACCAGAGAGAACGGTTTAAGCAACAGATGAGAGAAAGAGTTGGGGATGAGGAAGTCGAGATTGCTGATGAGGATTTTCTGGAGGCACTGGAGTATGGAATGCCGCCAACCGGCGGGCTGGGGATAGGTATCGACCGCCTGGTAATGCTGCTCACCGGGCAAAGCTCCATACGTGAAGTCATCCTTTTCCCCCAACTAAGGACAAAGCCAAAGTCCTGAGCCAAGAGAAGGAACCAATGCTTGACATTAGACTCATCCGTGAAAACCCC
>JAUWGN010000025.1 GCA_030606385.1 Dehalococcoidia bacterium | reverse complement strand
ACGGAGAACAGGCTTTTAGCGCAGGAGATGACGCGTGTCTGGGCCGGGGCCGCCGAGTGGAGTTAGGGATATGAGTATGAATGTAAAACAATTAATGAAAAGAGTTAAAGAATATGTGGAATTGGAAGCGAATACAATAGTCACAAAGGTAAATCTTTCAGAGAGATTTTCACTATTTGGGAGGGAAGACATTGTATTTTCTGTGGAAACTACTGATGAAGAAGATAAAGAATGGTGGGTTGTAGGTGGCTCTACGCCGATGAATCTCTATGCGAAATCTCAATTCAAAACAGCAGATGAAGCTTTTTCATTTCATTGTGGTCTTATGTTGCGACTTGCTGAAAGACGATTTGAACAGTCTGAAGAAGAGCCAGATGAAATAGGGTATGATGCATTTATCTCCCATGCAAGTGAAGATAAACAAGAATTTGTAAGACCTCTTGCAAAGAAACTTGCCGAGTTAGGATTGAAAATATGGTACGACGAATTTGAATTGAAAGTAGGGGATAGTTTGAGAGGTTCTATTGACAGAGGATTAGTCAATTCAAGATACGGCATTGTAGTCTTATCAAAAAATTTCTTTTCAAAAAACTGGCCACAATATGAATTGGACGGATTAACCGCAAGAGAAATAGACGGCCGAAAAGTAATTTTGCCTATTTGGTATGGTACTAGCAAAAAAGATGTTTTAAGATACAGTCCCCCTCTTGCAGACAAAGTAGCTATTGATAGCAGCAAGAAAACAATAGCGGAGATAGCATCAGAGTTAAAAGAAGAAATAGGGAAATGAGGATGATATTCAACCGGAGGCAAATACATGTTGGTGAAGATAGAGATTTATTTCGATGGTGAATTTTGGTGTGCTCGGGGGATAGGAGAGAATATATTTACTCAAGGCAATACCTTGGAAGATTTATACCAAAATATTAAGGAAGCAATATCCGTTCATTATAGCGAAATAGACGAGCCTACTTCCATTTTGACTCTTAAGTTAGCCTTTACCTCAACTGGACTAGGTTATCCGCTACTTCGTCATATATGTCTTTCAGGGTGAATATGATAATCTGGTAATCCTTGCTCAGGTCTTTAAAGAGTTGTAATGCTTTGTTCAGGCGGACTGAGTCGAAATTGCCGAAAGGGTCATCCAATAGTAAGGGGGGATTTTGAGCTAACTACCTATAATGGTAACTCACCTTGATTCGTTTGATCCTCAATCTTAGGTGGAGAAGTAAACTCTGAGGTAGAACCAAGACCCAAGCTTTGGTGAACAGGTATACTCGGGAGCTCTATATAGCTGATATTGCCATTCTTTATATCTTGTTTGAGTGCGTCTTTTACCTCATCTTTTGCGGTGAAGTAAATAATCTGCCATCCTGATTGGGAAATCCTGTTCAATATATCAATTTGCCGTTGTAACCTCTCTTTATCGGCCTTGATGAAGGGGTCATCCATGATAAAGAAGCCCTTGCTTCCTTTTAGTAGTTTTTCTCCTAGGGCAAGGCGGATGGAAAGATATAGCTGATCGTAGGTGGCGCCTGATAACTGTTCGGCGTCTAACGTGCTACCATCCTCAAGCTTTACTTCAATTTTCTTAGTCTCGTCCTGAGCAAACTCTACTTCCTGGTAAACGCCGCCGGTTATCTCGGAGAAATGCTGTGAAATAGGGCTATCCTTACCAAAAAGAGTGGAAATCTTCTCCTCTTCTTCCCTTTGAAGATCCTCGAAAATGCTTATGGCTTCTAGGGCGTTATCTTTCTCAGTTTCGGCCCTGTTTATAAAGGCGGATAGCTCGTTCTTAGTGACGTTTAGGTCTACAGAAGTAGTGCAGTAAAGTTGACTGTCTTTTGGTTGTAGAATGACGTTCGCTCTTCTTTCCGTTTCTCTTAATTGCTCCTGAAAGTGGCTTAACTTCTCTTCAAGTTGTTGTTCCCCTTCCTGAAGTTTCTGCTGATCCTCTTTCAACTGTGACATAGCTTTTTCATCATAGGATATCTCCTTAGCCTTATTCTCATATTCCTTTAGAGCATCGATTTCATCACACCAGTGTGAGAGATTCTCCTGTAGGTCTTCTCCTTTTGAACCAAATTGGTTCTTTAGTATGCCAATCTGGGCGTTGATCGATTTTTCACATGTTGCTTTTGAGTCAAGTTTTTGGCGATATTCCTTGAGAGTTTTTACTTTTGATTTTTGGACTAAACCCTCTATGGTTTCTTGAGCTTCGCTTGATTGCCTTTCTTTGTTTGGAATGTCCGTTTCAGTCCATCTTTTGATTTGGCTTTCCAAGGCAAAGACACGTGTCCTCATGTCTTCTACCTTACCTTGTTTTTTGGAATACTCCCCGTCCAAGTTTTCAATATTTTGCAAAATTTCTTGGGGGCTTTCCGCAGCAAGGTCAAACCTAGAGGCGGCTAACTTAGTCCTTTCAAACATTGCAGCGAGGTGAGCTTTTTCTCGGGTCACTGAAAATCTCAGTGCTGCAAAGATGCCAGTAGAGATTAAGAAAAAGACGAGTAATCCGTAAAACAAAGGCGAGGCACTCACTATGAGTGCCTCGATCGATATCGATAGTAATACTGCTGAGGCTATAGCTGCCGTTGTAAAGAATTTCCCTCTCGTTTCCCCACTTTTTGCTTCTCCGACTTGCATCTGGTAGTTCCTAATCTCTGGCTCGATTTCATTATCTATTCTTTCCTTTTTTTCTTTGACTACCTTAAGTTCTAATTCTTCTTCATCCAATAATTTCTTTCTTTCTTGAAGATCCCGTTTTTTAGTGTCCGCTTCTTTTCGTAAGTTTTGTACATCCCTTTTCCAATTATTGATATCCCTTTCATATCCAGACCAAAGTTCCGCTTCAGCGGTGGTACAAACTTCCAGTTCGTTCAATTTTTGCTGAGCAGATATAAGAATTTGATATGCTTCATTACCCTTTTCATAGTTTTCTCTTTTTCTGGCATCTTCTAAAGTTCCTATCCAGAGGTTAACCTTATTCGTTTCCTCCTTGGTTGCAAAAAGTTCTTCTTCAAGCTTGTCCAACTGGTCTTGTGTGATTTCCTCTTCCAACGCCTCGATTTCTGTAATTAGTTCCTCAGCACTTCTTGTTCTAGTTTTTAGTTTCTCATCAACTACGTCACGCAGAGAAGCTGTACTACTAGGGTTAGTTAGTTTTCCCAATTCTTGAAGTTGCTCTTTTATCGCCGCAATCTCCTCGGTTCTTAAACCAGTAAGGCGGTCGGTTACATTTCGATAAAATTCGCGCTCTAAGGCAATTGAGAGGTCACTATTTCTTACTATGAAGATGTTGCGACATTCTTGAGGACTCAGCTCTACAATATCTGTCAAGTTTCCTTTCTCGGGAAGTTTTATCTCTTCACCGCTCTCATCCTCTAGAATTAGGTATCCATCGGGGTCTTCATCTACCCTATCTATATTTTTAAAGAGGTCCTTAAGGCGTTGAGACGATAATTGTTGAAGCAATAATTTTATTAAAGCCTCTATGGTTAGTGTTTTGCCGTGTTCGTTCTTCCCGTATAACAAACAGAAATTGCCCAACGCTACGCGCCCGGTATCGGGTAATGGCCCATATCGTCTTATCGAGAATTCTTTTATTCTCATAATCCTGCTTGCATCATTGCTTTGATGGCAGTGTCTTGCAACTGCCTCTTCTCTTCTTCAGTATAATCACCCTGCTTAACCTTATTCGTGAAGCTTTTGAATAAGTCATTTTCGAGTATTCTAGAGATGTCGCTGAGCTCGTAGTGCTCTTCGGCGCATTTGCCCTTGGTTATTCCCTTTATTTGAGACACGATATCTTGCTCCGTCATCTGAATCTTTTCACTATTAACATATCCCTTAACAGTCAGGATAGCAGATGCTCTGGGGTGTAGGTTCTCGAAGCGCTCTTGCACCACCCTGAGGACGTCTTCGTCTCTGAAAGGGTCAAGCTCTATGGTTATTTCTTGGTAATTGAATGTATCAAGTGGATATTCAGTGGGAGAGTTACCAACTTCAAACAGGTTAACCTTCCTTTGCCCCGTTTCTCTTTTGGTAATTGAAACAGGTGAACCGGAGTAAGCAAAGTAACCACCATCTTTTAACTGCCACACATCAAATCTTGAGTGAAAATGACCGGCGAGCACGTAGTCAATATTCAATCCCTCAAAGTAAGACAGCTTAAATGGCATGTATCTTTCCTCGCCCTCGGCTCCAAAATCCGCTCTAGAGAAAAAGACATCCAGAAGCTCTCCATGGCATAGCAAGACGTTTTTCTTATCTAACGTCAGGGTTTCCTTTAAGGCTCGAATTTTCCCGAGAAGATTTTGCCCTTGTATTGGCTCGAAAGGCACCCCGACTATTCTTACATCGCCATATTCGAATGGCGAGCCAGTTAGAATAAATACATCCTCACCAAAATACATGCCCCCTTTATAGGAATCAGCATCGTGATTGCCAGGAATTATCAGAACCTTAAAGGGTATGTTGGAGAAAACTTCCCTTATCTTTGGTCTCAGGTTCTCGGCATCGACATCTTTGTCAAAAAGGTCGCCGCATATTGTGAAGATGTCTACCTCGTTTCTCTTGCCAATTTCGACAAGTTGTTCGAGGGCTTCCCACCTTTCGTCTTTGTATTCTCTCAGGTGAATGTCGGCAGTGTGGAGTATCTTAACCATAGAATTCCTGTTCCTTGGATTTCAATTTCAAAAATAATACCACTATTGGAGGGTAAGCTAAACTGTTCAGGTTAGCAAGCTCTGATTGGGCTAGAGAAGGTGCTATAATTGCCAGATGAAAGGAGCTGGAACGTGAAGAAAATTGGTGTGTTAACCAGCGGTGGTGATGCTCCAGGCATGAATGCCTGCATCAGGGCGGTAGTGCGCTGTGCTGCAAGATATAAATTGGAGGTAATAGGGATTCAGCGTGGATATTATGGCTTGCTGGAAAAGGATTTTATAGGGTTAACTCCCAGGTCGGTGGCAAACACCATCCAGCGGGGAGGGACTTTCCTGGGGTCAGCCCGATGCGAAGAGATGAAGACTGAGGAGGGAATTAACAAAGCGGTTCAGGTCTTACGCAAGGAGGGGATTGAAGGTCTGATTCCTATAGGTGGGGATGGCACCTTCCGCGGTGTGGTGGCATTAGCTAAAGCAGGTGACATAAAGGTAATTGGAATTCCTGCCACTATAGATAATGATGTTTATGGGACTGATTATGCCATTGGCTTTGATACCGCGGTGAATACAGCATTGGAGGCAATAGATAAAATCAGGGATACCGCGGGGTCTTTGCAGCGCCTCTTTTTCGTGGAGGTTATGGGGAGGGACAGAGGCTTCATAGCTCTGGATGTAGGGATTGCCGGCGGAGCTGAAGATATTTTGATACCAGAAACAAAGACGGAGATAGAGCAACTTTGCCTCAATATAAGGCGTAATTTCAAAAAGGGGAAGAAGTCAAACATTGTGGTAGTTGCTGAGGGGGATGAGGCAGGAGGGGTGTTTCAAGTTGCCCAACAGGTGTGGGAGCGGTTGAGGCTGGATTACCGTGTTTGTGTCTTGGGACATATACAGAGGGGTGGTTCGCCGACAGCCAGAGATAGGATTCTAGCCAGCAAACTCGGAGCAGCGGCTGTAGATGCTTTAGCTGAGGACAAATCAGGCTTTATGGTTGGAGAATTAAGCGGTGAAATAGCCCTTACACCTTTAGAAGAAACCTGTACTAAGAGAAAAAGGATGGATGGTAGCTTGCTACAATTAGTGAAGGTATTAGCTACCTAGAGATATGAGAAAGCTATCAATAGGCAAAATAAGAAGATTGCAGCAGTTAGCCAGCGAGAGGGGAATAATGGCGATGTGTGCTCTTGACCACAGGGGCTCATTGCTGAAGATGCTTTCTGCTGGACAATCCCAAGACGCTGGCTATCAAGAGATGGTTGATTTCAAACTAGACCTGTGTCGAGTTGTAGCCCCCCATGCTACCGCTATCCTGCTTGACCCCATTTATGGTGCTGCGCAGGCAATCGCCGCTGGGGTTATTCCTAGAACAACAGGATTATTGGTCAGCCTGGAGGAAAGTGGCTATTCCGGTGAAGCAGAGGCGAGGGTCACCAATTTGTTGCCTGAGTGGGATATAAAAAAGATAAGGAAAATGGGAGCCACAGCAGCTAAGCTTTTGCTTTACTATCGTCCTGATGTCGATGTTGCCTCAAAGCAACTGGACACGGTGCAGAAGCTGGCTGCTGATTGTGTCGCAGAAGATATGCCTTTTGTGGTTGAACCGGTAAGTTACCGAGTGGCTAATAAGGAAGCTAGCCCTGAGGATTTTGCTAAAGTGAAGCCAAAGCTAGTAGTTGAAACAGCAAGACAAATTACTGCTCTTCCCATTGATGTTCTCAAAGCCGAATTTCCAGCCGATTTAGAATATGAGAAGGATAAAGCCAGGCTATCAGACCTTTGCCATCAGCTTAACGAAGCAAGTCAGGTTTCCTGGGTTATCTTGAGTGCCGGTGTTAATTTTGAACTCTTCTATCAGGAAGTTGAGCTAGCCTGTCGGGCTGGAGCCTCAGGCTTTCTTGCTGGGCGTGCTTTGTGGCAGGAAGCCACTCAAATAAAGTCCCGTGAGGAAAGATTGAAATTCCTGGAGACCACCGTGGTCAGCAGGCTTGAAAGCCTGACTGAATTAGCAAACGCTTGCGGGACTCCGTGGCATGCTAGGCTTGAAGCCACCGAAGTGGATGAAAACTGGCATCGGCGTTATTAGATTGTTTTCTGGGCATTACCAGGGCCCAAATTAACGAGATTTTCCTGCATTGTTAGATACTCAGGGCCATAAACCTTTACGCGAGCTTCGAGCATCTCTTCCAATGGAAGGTCAGGGTAATGACCATAGTCGTGGACATACTCAATATGTAGTTTTCCCTTCTGGTTGTTGCGGTGGAAAGTGGCATTGTTCTTGCCATCAAATTCCACTGGAATGATATGATATTTTTGACACATTTCCAGGTCGAATGCCGGTGTAGCTTTGACCCATTTTTGTCCTATATATAACTCGCAATAGCCGTGGTAGATAAAAAGGTTACTACCATGCATCAGCTCCAGCAACTTTTGAGGGACGATATGGTTGCGTATATCAGCAAACCCAAGGCGGGCTGGGATTCCTATAGCTCGTGCTAGCGCAGCAAGGAGTATCGCCTTTTGAACACAGTATCCTTCTTCCTTGCTCAGAGTGCCGCTTGCCTTGTGGTGTTCAGCAAGATTCTGTAGCACATAGGGGTTATACTTGATCGCGTCCCTGACGAAGTAGAAAAGTGCCTTCGCCTTCTCCACATCGTTTTCTTTGTCTGCGGTTAAATTCTGGGCTTTTTCTCTCACAGGAGGAGCGTTACAATCGATTACTGGAGTTGGCTTCAGGTACATTTCCATCATTTATTCGCTTCCAAATCGCCAATTCAATTTGTAAATAATATACGCCCTTACCCGTAACTCACACCTGGTACCACATTTTACCAACTAATCTCTTTTATGACTATCCTGACAATCCTGTTATCGAGGTCACCATGACTTGATGTGCCTGGCAATAATATCCAACGCGTCGAATACCTCAGGAGAGGGAAGGGAATAGGAAGTTTTTATTCTGGTGTATCCATGTTTTGGCTCAGGAAGGATCCCGATGCTTCCTCTTAGACCGGTGACATCACGCTGCAGCAGTCTGTCTTTAAGCCGGTAATCGAAATTGAGACTCTGGGCTAACGATTTATCTCCCTTCCATTCCATAGCTACCACCTTGCCCCATAGGATAAGGCTTTTCTTTACCGTCAGCCTGGTTTTCTTTATTGTTCGGTTCGCCGTTATGTTTGAGCTCTTCACCAGGTAATCCAGGAAATAGCTTGTCCCATACTGGCTGGCTGCGCTGATGATATTTATGGAGTCTATATTCTTATTCTGTAGGGCAATGATTCCCTCTGACTTTTGCCCTGAGGTACGACTCAGCCCTATTTTCTCCCTTTCATTGCCTTCTTCCACCAACGAAGCCTTCACCCCTATTTCTTTAAGATGCTGGTAAAAGTCCTCTCTCTTTTGAGGGTCGGCTTTCTTTCTTCTGCGAAGGGCTAAAGGAAAGGCAATCACCACTAAAAGGGCGATTATGAGGCTGATTATACTCTCCAAATCCATTTCTTTAGATACGAAGTCCTTTTATTATAAACATTATGGAGCTACTAAAGATAGCTCATTCAAGAGATGTTCAGCGATATAATTTACTATTTGGTTAGCCGTGTCTGACTTGCGTCTGGCTTTGTAGCAGGACGGGACCTGATTCGGTGCCTGCTTAGGAATGCCAGCAGGGCGATACCAAGGACACCCCCAACAATCCACCACCACGGGAATTCACCTGCTATGTTAGTAAGAACGGCAAATATGCTGGTGTGACTAACCCAGGTGGTAACCGTGTTAGCCTCTACATTTACTTCAGTGGGCAGCATCACCCATTTCTCCCTCGTCTCATCATAGTAGGCAAGGAGCAAATCCTTTTCGTTAATGCTGTCGTCTAGCTGTTCTGCATCATACTGTATCGTTACTTTCATTGTCGGGTCGAGTGTGAGGGTGGGGTGAATACTGAAGGGCATCAGGATTGTCGAGCTATCAGATGGGGGAGGGGGAAGCTCTGACAGGGTAACGGGGTCTATCATAATCATGGCTGGCGGCTTACCTTCACGATTCAGCACCCTTGTCCCCGATTGAAGGCTAAAATATAGCTCACCATTTTGAATGGTAAATTCCAGCGACTCCATCAGAAATCCATCTGTGGTGATGTTCCCCGAGGTAACTTTTTGTCCCATATACCCTATTTCCAGCTCCGAGAAGGATACCATCTCGGCAAAGATGGCAAACATGCTCGTGTGATTTGTCCTGGCACTCAGGGCTTCTAATCCACCAATAGTAGTCCTCTCTACCTCTACCTCATGCCAGTCTGTTCCTGAGCCATAAACTATGGTCAGTGACAGAGCACCTTCAGGCACTTCACCGGGGGAGAAACCAATGGTTAGCGTAGTTGGTTTATCAAAAGTAGCGTTGTCAGGGGTGAGGCTATATATATCACCAACCATTGTAGTGTTGGGCAGAAGAGAGAGTGGCTGATTGGTTACTGTTCTTATCGTTAGCTCATCCACGGGTTTGCCAGTGGCGTCCAGCACCTTCGTCCCCTTATCTATTCCCAGGCTGGCTGTGGCATCAGGGCTGGTTGCCAGCAAGGGAACTGCCAGACTTCCGTCCCAGCGCAGGGGCACAGTTGTAAGCTTCCCCTGAAAATCGACCGTGAAATACTTTGTAGGATAGCCGCCGCCTCCACCACCTCCACCGCTTCTCAGCGTGGCTCCATAGGCGATATTGGACAAATTAGCCCGGTTGCCAGCATTGTCTATTGTTTTGAGGGCGAAGTAATATGTGGTGGCAGGAGTAAGCCCACCAACCATAAATGTCTCATTTGAGCCTGCTGGCCTCGGTGCTGGCTCATCGCTTACTTGGGTGGCAAATCCCCAGGTTTCGTTATCGATGTTAGAGGTGGCATATCTGATATCATACTCGGCGGCAGTCCCGTTGTTGCCATCGT
>JAUWGN010000019.1 GCA_030606385.1 Dehalococcoidia bacterium | reverse complement strand
GCAGTCCCCTTTGCTAATTGACACAGATTGTGTAGTCTGATAAATTTCGTCTGAAGGTGAAGAGAGCATAAATTTGCAAAATCCAGGGGCCCACTATTCACCCGAGTCAGGGGAAGAGCAGTATTATGCTCCCAAAGAGCGCACCGCCAAAGATTTTCCTGGTCAACAAATCAATTGAAAAAGGGTAGTTGGAGAAAAGCAAGAATAACCGGGGAAGTTTGAGACAAATTGCATTGGAGAATCTCAGTTTCGTGATAGATTGGTTAAGGTCAAACTGACCAAGGGAGGAAATATGCCAGAATTTGGTTTTAGCGAAGCTCAACTCATGTTTAAACAGAAAGCACAGGATTTTGCCGATAAGGTTTTAGCCCCTGGCGCCAAAGAGAGATGTAAGCAGAATCAGTACCCCAGAGAAATTGTCGAGCAAATAGGGAAAGAAGGATTTCAAGGGTTGTGGATCCCCGAAGATCACGGAGGGCAGCCTGGCGATGCTATGATGCTGGGAATAACCGCTGAGGAGTTCGGAAAAGTAGACCATGCTGCTGCACTATTTCCGCTGGAGGCATTCGGAGCTGCAGTAATCCTTGCACGCTGTCACCCCGAGGTACAAAGAGAGTGGCTTCCCAAGATTGCTTGTGGAGAAGTCATCCCCTGTTTTGGTATAACTGAGCCTGAGTGCGGCTCTGATGCAACTGCACTCAGAACCAGGGCTACCAGGGACGGCGATGATTACATACTCAATGGAGAAAAGACATCACTTAGTCTCGGGATGCAAGGAGATTTAGCCGGTATATTTGCTACAGTCGACCCTTCTAAGAAAGCAAAGGGGATAACTTGCTTTGCTGTACCTTTAGACATTCCCGGAGTTTCCAGGATCCCGTTTGCTGATACCGGGTGGATTTCTCTGGACAGATCTTCAGTGTTTCTCGATAATGTTCGTATCTCGTCCAAGTACAGAGCCGGTGAAGAAGGACAGGGCTTTGGATTAGCACTGGAAGATTTTGATATCTTTCGAGTCATGCTGGCTCTGTCGGCTCTGGGTATGGCAGAAACCAGCCTTGATGAAGCATTCGATTATGGTAAGAGTCGGCATGCCTGGGGTAGGCCCATCCTCAAATTCGAAGGAGTATCTTTCAGGCTCATAGAGAGTTTGACCAGAGTAGAAGCAGCTCGCTTGCTCTGCTATAAAGCTATGTGGCTGCATGATCAAGGGTTACCCTTTGCTAAAGAGTCAGCAATGTCTAAATATCTGGGACCAGTTGTAGCCGTAGATGCTATCCACAATGCCTTATTAACCCTTGGTCACGTGGGTTATAGTGTAGAATACCCGCTGGAGCAACGGTTACGAGATGCCATAGGCTATGAATTTGCTGATGGCACTGCCGATATTATGAAGCTAAATATTCTCCGTAATGTGGCAGGGAGGGAATACCTTCCTTATACCTGACGAAGACAGGATTATTCAGAACGCGGGCAAGGGAAATATGTGAGCTTTTCCATCAGGCTGTAATAACCTGTGCAAAGGAGGTAATGGTTAGATGACTTAATGTGTGCTTTTACAGTGAGCCAACAATGGCAAGACCGGTACACTTACGGGACTCCAGGTAAACGCAAAAGCTTTCCTGGAAAAGAGAAAAATAAATGAGGTGCCAGAAATGGAGCGATTTAAGGACAAAGTAGTAATAGTAACGGGTGCCGCTCAAGGTGTGGGAGAGGCCATAGCCAGGCGCCTTGCTCAGGAGCAGGCTGCCGTTGGCATCCTTGATATTCAGGTAGATAAGGCGAAGGCTGTCGCATCTGACATAGGATTAACGAGCGGGAAAGCTATGGCCGTAGAAATGGATATCACAGATAGCAGCTCTGTGAAACAGGCCATCAAAGAAGTTGAACAAAGTTGGGGAAGGATTGATGTTCTGGTGAACAATGCAGGCTGGGACAAGCTAATGTTGTTTATGGATCTACCTGAGGAACTCTGGGATAGAATAATAGCTATAAATCTAAGGGGGCCCATAACTGTTACCAGAGCGGTTCTCGATGGAATGAGGGAGCGTAACTACGGCAGAATAGTGAACATAGGCTCGGATGCTGGCAGGGTTGGCTCGACGGGTGAATCTGTCTACTCAGCCTGCAAGGGGGGCATGATCGCGTTTACAAAAACGCTTGCACGAGAGCTTGTAAGGTATAACATTCTGGTAAATTGCATATGTCCAGGACCAGCAGAAACCCCTCTTCTTGCCTCTATGGCTGAGGCGAACCCGAACCTGATTGACGCTTTGAAGAAAGCAATCCCTATGCGGCGGCTTGCAAAACCTGAGGATATAGCAGCCGCTGTTGCCTTCATCGCATCAGATGAGGCAGGTTATATTACCGGCCAAACCCTGAGTGTTAGTGGTGGGCTCACTATGGCGTAAAAGGGCTTTCTATAGATATGAGGGTTTTTAAAAATGTAGTTGCCCAATTTATTGGGCAAATGCGCCTGATGAATCAGGCAACTACAGAAATTTGGGGGTGAAACATCTCTAATATGCCTAAAAACGAACGCAAAATCAAAATTAAACAGCCGTGATATAAACGGGAGGTGAAATTATGGAATACAGGGAAATTCTCTATGACAAGAAGGATGGCGTAGCGAGGATAACGATAAATCGGCCAAAGGTAATGAATGCCTGTAATAATGTGGCTGTTTATGAGCTGACTCAGGCCTTCATGCAGGCGTGGAGTGATGATGAGGTTCGTGTGGTAGTACTCACGGGGGCAGGAGACAGGGCATTCTGCACTGGTGGCGATCAAAGCATACGCACGATCAAGGGTTACGAAAAGACCATAGCCGCTTTGCCCCTGGAGGTTGGTTGGCAGCAGGTTACCTGGTTGATCCGTTTTATTCCGAAACCTGTGATTGCTCGGGTGAATGGCTATGCCATTGGAGGTGGACATGTCTGGCAGGTTGCTTGTGATTTTGGCATAGCTTCTGAATCCGCTCGCTTTGGGCAAGCTGGGCCACGGGTGGGAAGTTTTGACCCCGGCTTTGGCACCGGGGAGTTAATGCGAAATGTCGGGACAAAGAAAGCCAAAGAAATATGGTTCCTCACCAGGATATATTCTGCCCAAGAAGCCTTACAGATGGGATTAGTTAATGCCGTAGTGCCTCCAGATAAGCTGGACGAGGAAGTGGACAAGTGGTGTGAGGAGTTATTGGCAAAGAGCTCAACCTCTCTAAAATTCCTGAAGTATGCCTTCAATGCCGAAACGGATGGAGTAACAGGGGTTACCTACCTGGGAATTGCCGGTTTAGGTCTGTACTATAACACTGAGGAGGCAGCAGAAGGGGTGAAGGCATTCCAGGAGAAGAGAAAGCCGCGGTTTGAGGACTATCGCAAGGTGACGATTTAAAACTTGACCGAAAAAACAGCCATAATTGAAGGCAGATAGAACGCCCCGGGAATAATCACGGCTGGCTTAGCTTACAATCAGCCATCATGTTCAACGACATGATAAGAGCCTGCTTGGTATACTTAACAATGAAGCGTCTCATTGTTGCGACGTCGAACATGTATCACACAGTTAGCTGCATGCCATCATAGGCAAAGCGAATCCTCTGGTCGTTAGTCTCCAGGCTACGGTAATCGTCATAGCTCCGATTCCAGTATTCCTCCAGGTGAACAAAAATGGTCCTCTTAGCGTGGAGCCGTGCCACCAAATCCAGGGTTTGCTCAAAGGTATAGAGTGTGGTCCTGGAGATATGATCGGCTGGATATCTGAAGCCATGCTTCAGCCCTTTCTCAAATATCCCCGGCTGGATGACCAGCAGATCGGCCTGTTGAACCTCATTCCGATGCTCCGGGAAGGGCTTGATATCGCAGGGAGCATAAACCACCTTGCGTCCTGACTTTTCAAAGATGTAAACGAAGGCTAACTGGGAACCCCGATCAACTGCGATGGCAGTGATGCGAACGTCTCTTATCTGGACACTGCCCTGAAAAAGCATGAGCCTGACAAAACCGCTTTCCTGGTAGAAATCGATCAGGGGACCATACTGAGAACGAATATTCCTTATTCCTTCGCCTAGCTGGTCGGGGAGCAACAAACAAATCTGTTTTTCTGGATAGGCACGCCAGGTACGAAAATCCAGCGCAATTTGCTCGACTACCCGGAATCCTTCCACGTGGTCAGGGTCCAGGTGAGTGAACATCAGGTAATCGACACGGCGGATAGGGGAACGATTCAAAAGGCTGACAATTTCCGCTGGTGTGTCAATCAGGAGGTTGATATCATGAAGGAAAGCACAGGGACCTGCTCTGCTGTAAGGAATACCCCTCTTCCTTGCTTCCTGGCAGACCCGGCACCGGCAAAGGGGTTTGGGAATGACCATGCAGCCGCCAGACCCAAGGATCGTCAATTCCATTGTGGATGAGGAGCCCGGCTCACGAATTCGTTAGTGTTCCTGCCAAAAATGAATCTGAAGTTGGGGTAGCACCAAATAGTGCCCATCCATAGATTTTGAGTTCGCAACATGATGTTTCCGAACTCATCTTCTACTTGAAGGGATCCCATCGGATGGTCTGTTTTTCATAGGCGGGCGGGAAAAGGCGTAAGAACTCGTCGTAATAGTACAGCTCTTTAAAGGTTGCAAATGACAATCCGTAAAATGTTTTCGGTCGCTCTTTTATCCCTTCGGGGTCAATTAGTTTTGAAACCAGCGCATCCATAACGTCGTCCATGCCCGTCCCCATAGCAAACCTGAGTTTCTCACGATTGACGATCTTCTCAGGAAGCATATCTCTGAATGCCTCTCTCAAAATGTACTTTTCCACCTGCTTTTCACCATAAATCTTCCACTGCATGGGGATCTTCTGGCTGAAAGCTACGACCTTCGTATCCAGGAAGGGGGTCTGGTAGTTTACAGCATTCGCCATCCATCCCCGGTCCATGCGTCTGAGTGCGGTATTGTACGCGATTTCCACCAGCCTTTGAGCCAGCTGTTCCCTGTGTTCATCACTGGTCACCCTGGGGCTTTTCAGCACCATGCGATATCCCCCGAACAGCTCATCAGCCCCTTCCCCCACAAGAATGGAGTCGCTATATGTTTTTGTCATTTTTGAGACGTAACAATTGGAGATAACACCGGATATGCAGTCCTCGTCAAAGCTCTCCAGATACCAGATCGCTTCAGGGATGAAATTGGAAATCTCGGAGTCAGTGATTCTATAGATGTGATGTTCCAGCCCCAATAAATCAGCCATCAATATGGCGTTCTCCAGGTCTGGGCCTGGTGCACTATCAATGGTACCAGTGAACGCCTGCAGATCAGGATTAAACTCCCTGGCTATGGCTGCAATGAGGGAGCTATCAAGACCACCGCTCAGGGAAACGGCTTGCACTCCCTTCATTCTTCTCTTTACTGCCTCTATCATGAGTTCCCTCAGCGTACTGGCAGTTTCTTTCAGGTCGCCTATTTCAGGTATGTCAGGAACAAATGGATCAAAGGCCTTCAGCCCTTCTTTTGTACTGTACATGTGTCCAGGGCAAAGCTCATGGATATCAAAACGAACATGGTCTATCAACCCCTTCATTTCTGTGCAGAAGCACAATAAGTTGTTTGCCGGCCCGTAGAAAAGGGGCCTTGCACCCACATGGTCACGGGCCAAGATGGTTTCGTCTTCTTCGACAATGGCGCAGCTATAACTCCCGTCAAGGTGTTTGAAGCAATCTTTCCCGTACTTCTGGTAAAACTGCTTGAAAAGCTCCACGTCACTTTGCCCTGAAGACCTTTCATTGAATAGTTCTCCGTCAAAGAGAATGTACGGGGGCGTGGAAACTGAGGTGCAGGGCGTCCTTTCGAGCGTCAGGTTGATTTCAACTGCACCCAGTGCTCCCGTCTTGTCTGGCAATGTCCGTGTGGTGGTGTTGTCCGGGCCCCGGTGACGGATTAACTCCAACATTCCTGTCACCTGCTTTGTCGTCCCACCCGGACACTCTCCATCCACCGATATGACTCCAGCAATTCCGGCTATAGTTACCCTCCTCTAATCGAATAATCAAAGTAACGCACTTGAGCTATGTCTTCACTTTTTGAAAATCCTCGAGTACCTTAATGGCGTGAAAGCCGTCCACACAGTAGGCATCCGCTTCTATCTCCTGCGCATACTCCTCAGAGACCGCCGCTCCTCCAACTAGAACCTTGACTTTGTCCCTAAGCCCATTTTCTTTCAGCGCTTCAATTGTCTTTCCCATAGCTACCATCGTGGTAGTCAGTAAAGCAGAAATGCCGAGGAAATCAGGCTTATATTCTCTGACAACCTTGACAATCTTCTCTGGAGAAACATCTATGCCCAGGTCCTTTACCTCATAACCTGCCCCCTTGAGCAAGATAGCAACAATGTTCTTTCCGATGTCATGGATATCCCCTTTTGCTGTGGCTATAACGAATCGCCCTTTTGTTTCAATGTCAGCAGCTTCAAGAATTGGCTTTAGAATATCCATAGCTGCCCCCACCGCTTCGGCGGAGGCCAACATGTCCGGGATAAAATACTCCTTTGTGGCAAACTTGTCGCCTACCACCTGCATCCCTGCGGTTAAACCTTGCTTGATTATTATTTCTGGAGCGATATCGCTTTCCACCATTAACTGCGTTAACTCCAATACTGCCGGGGTCCCGACCATATCCCCATCTACTCCTTCATCATCCTTGGTCCTTCTACCCTGGATAACATTCTCCTTAAGCAGTGCAAGTATGTCTTCCTCCATTGTTTCCTCCATTGTTTCCTTCATTGCTTCCTCCTTTCTTCATATACGTTCAGTCTGGACAGTATTCCAGGTATCTCTTCAAATATCTTCTTGGTGGTAGCTGGGTCTATGTGCTCCACAGGTTGTGCAAGGAGTTGCTTCATCCTCTCGTGGGCTAATGCAAATACATTATCCGTCTCCCCATCCCCTTCAAAGGGATAAGGCATTGAGAGTTTTCCACTACGCATCAGGGGGCGAATATACCTGATGTACAGCTTCTGTGGTGTCGCCACCACCGCTCTTATTTGTTTCAAGCTCTCAGCAACCTCGTCTTCGCTGATCCGCGGCGGTCGCAGGAAGAACTTGATCATCTGAAAGTGAGCGTCGTCCAAAACAGCCTGGAGTAAACAGAAAGTAGAATTGCAATCGAGGAGACCGTAGGCACAATGCAGGTATTGCGGCCCACTCAAAGTGACTAATATGTCTGAGAACAGTCTCTCTATCGATGTTTGTTGTCCCGGTATCTTCGTATCGCACACTCCCGCGGTAGCGTAGCAAGGCAACTTGTAGAACCGTGCCATTTGAACGCAGTCAATGTTATATTGGCTGGTTTCAGGAGCACCATAGGAATCGTTGAGGGTATCAAGCCGGGCTCTGACCGGTACGCTTCCGTAAAGCACTGGTGTTCCCTCGTTTACCAGCTGGCTCAAGGTTATTCCTGCCAGAACTTCAGCATTTATTTGAGCCATAATGCCGTCTTCCGTCATAGGGGCAGTGCTTCCAGCCTGGGGTGCGGACGAAACTACTACTGGCAGTCCCCTCCTGCAGATCTCCATCAAGGTCTGACTGGTATCATCCACAAATTGCAGAGGGCTTTTCACTAAACAGGTGATAAAGGAAATGATAGGGTTTTCCTTAAGCTCCTCTTCTCCTCCCCCAACTATTAACTTTGCCATATTTACCACATTATCCAGTTGCTCCAAACTGGTTAGCCCTGCCATCACATGCTTGGTAGTGTTATTTAAGGAGGCAAAGAATTTATTAACATCTTTATTATCTTCTATGATGTCTTTATCCTGGATATTTACGGAACGAATGAAGGCATCCAGACTTTCCAGATGCTCACACAGGTGAGCCGCTTGACAAAGGTCTAAAACAGTGCCACGCCGCTTGTGAAATTCGGGCACCAGAATCTCAGTACCAGGGTCAGATTTCTTAACATAGGTTGGGAAATCAACATCCAGCCAGATATTGGTTTCCGAGCCGGAAACGAAGAATACCCTCGGTTCTTCACCATTCAGGAAAAGGCTGTTATCCCTGTTCCTGGCACCTAACTTGACTATTTTAGGTGCGCTATTGATGGCTTGTAGAATGAGTTTCTCTGGTATTCTTACCAACCAGCAGGGATTATCGGCAGATGTTATTGACGTAACTTCTGCGCCGTTGGCACTGAATATCTCCGCCGCCTCGCAATTAAAAGATATCATGCCGGGGTCATTCAGAATCTGCACGGAGGCATGGTGAATTTGCTTGATTTGCTCCTCGGTCATCCTTTCATATGGAGAATGAACCAAAATTCCTTCTCTAGCCATTTTCAATAAATCCTAAACAATCTCAAAAATCTAAATTCCAAACTTTTAGGATTTCCTTTTAGTGCTTCTCCTGGTATAGTCCCTTTCGGTGTGCCTTTAAATATTTTTTGCAATGGGCATCCTTCCCTAACAGCATTTCTCCTAGTTCAATGCTACCTATAGTGCTGCTGTGCAACGGATTCACAATTACGGAGTCCAGGCCGGCATACATGAGCATTAACAAAAAGGCATCGTTTATCATTGATCGCTGGGGTAAGCCGTAGGAGGTGTTGCTCAAACCAACGACAGTCTTAGCTTCAGGATACCTTGCTTTGATTTGCTCTAAAGTCTTTAAAGTAACCTGTCCTTGAGTGGTGTCTACTCCAATAGGTAGCACCAGCGGGTCAAAATATACTCTCTCAGCGGGAATGTTGTAACGACTCAAACCTTCCAGAATCAGGTCACATGCCCTGATACGCTCCTCTACTCGTGACGATATACCATTGTCATCCATAGCTAAGGCAATAACATCAACCCGATACTCACCTACCAGAGGGCCTATAGCCTCCAATCTGGCTTTCTCGGCATTAACTGAGTTAACCATTGCCACACGATTGCTTCGCTCCGCTCGTAATGACACCCCTTGCTTTAACCCTGCTTCAATCACCTCAGGGTTGGCACTGTCCACAACTATAGCCTTATCGGTGACTTTACAGATAATATCAATTAGCCATTTCATATCCTCAATTTCCTGCCCAGTAGACCCTTTACCCCCACCCACGTTTACATCGAGGTAATCCGCGGCTGACTGGGCTAAAGCTAACTCCTGAAGAAAAGTGCTATTACGTGCTCTTATTGCTTCTGCTATCCTTCTGTTACTAGCGTTTATATTCTCACCAATGATTAACATATATCTGCTATCAGCTTAATGCTGAATACTCCTCACACTATGCTGGGAATTTCGCTTAATATCCTGCCTCTTACATGATCAGGTAAGCTATACCCTGGTTTATCCAAAATTTGTTCCACTCGCCCTTTTGCCTTCTGAAATATATCCTTACTCCCTTGTTTCTCCCATTCCTCTCTGAATTCCCTATTACTTAAAGTAGGTACATAGTGCTCTCTTCGCATGTGAGTTCTGGTATGTCGTCGGGAAACAAAATGACTGCTGGGACTTGCTTGCTTGATCACATCGAAAGCCAGAGTTTCATCGTTTACCTCTATTCCTCTTACAGCACGCAGCGCCATCCCCAATATTTCATTATCAATCACAAGTTTTTCATAGCTCATAGTGAGGGCAAATTCCATCAACCCGGCAGCATCATGGATGAAATTAGCACCAGCCAAAGCACAAAGGAGAGTAGTGATGGAAGATTCATAACCAGACTGGGCATCGATGACATTGGAGTCGGTCATGCCCCCGGTAGCATAAAAGGGCAACTTATAAAATTGTGCCATCTGGGCACCAGCAGCATTTAACAAGCCCATTTCGACAGAGCCTGTGACATACTTCATATCCCGCAAGTCTGTGCTGCTAGCCACTGAGCCATAGATAACCGGTGTACCCGGGTTAGCAAGCTGGCTGATTATCACTCCAGCCAAAGAATCGACAACCTGCACCACTAAAGTTCCAGCTAGGGTCACAGGAGAAGTAGCCCCACACAGAGGCTCTGCAGGGCATACCACTGGGATCCCCGCCTTAGCTATAGCTACCAGCATATCACCATATAGAGAATCAATTTTAAAGGGACTGATACTGCATGTTATCATCGATATAATGGGCCTCTCCCGAAGCCGACGTTTGTCGCCAGCAACGATTTGAGCCATTTTTATAACTTGCTCTACACCTTCTATGGTATAGACTCCACCCATAATATGTTTACTGGTG
>JAUWGN010000112.1 GCA_030606385.1 Dehalococcoidia bacterium | reverse complement strand
ATATGCCATGGCTCTTTCATCGCTGTAATACGCCAGGCTTCTTCATGAGGGCTATCTACAACAATGCCATCGATATCCCAGATGAAACCAACATCCTTTGCGAGATTCATTTTCATTTGGCCACTGTCGTTAATTTACCGGCTCCAATATAGCATGCCTTATTATAAATGCTCATCGGTAGCTTGATTTTCTTATTCCTTGAGCTTAAAAGTACCTCCACTTTATCTCCGGATACCCGAAAGCTAGTATTGTTCCCCCTCCAAACCAGCTTGAATTCCAGACTCTGCCAGTTTCGAGGTAACCTGGGATTTATGGAAAGTATGTCTCCCTTTACTCTCACCCCGGCAAAGCCATTAATTACTAGCTGCCAGACACCTCCTAAGGACGCAGCATGCATGCCCAACTCAGTATTACCAAAATAGGCTTTAAGGTCACCGTTTACGGCATAGCGGAAATATTTATACGCCTTGTCAATATCGTTTAGCTCGGTAGCGAGAATAGCATATATGCAGGGGCTAAGCGATGATAAATGGGTAGTCCGGGCGTCATAATAATCAAAATTCATCTTTTTAATATCCGCAGTGAAATCATTGGGGAATAAATGTAATAGCAATATAACATCTGCTTGTTTCACCAATTGAGTGTGCTTTAGCTCTTCTTCATCTTTGGAATATATTGGCATACCTTTTTTGTCCCATTGTTCAATAACGTCGTTTCTCTTCCCAAAATAACCCTGAAACTCCTCGATCAATCCATTTTTACCAATTAGAAACATAATCTTATTGCCAATGTCTCTCCATTTCTCTACCTCGTTCTGGCTTAAATCCATCTTTTTAGATAACTTTTTCAGACGGTTCGGATGCATCTCCAGAAA
This sequence comes from Dehalococcoidia bacterium, assembly GCA_030606385.1. Lineage (GTDB taxonomy): Bacteria > Chloroflexota > Dehalococcoidia > GIF9 > AB-539-J10 > CG2-30-46-19. The sequence goes on along the minus strand of JAUWGN010000112.1, from coordinate 3,447 downwards.
TTTGTTGTAAAGCTCAGCGGCATACAGTAAATTCCATCGTGCCAGGTAGTTGGTGTAAGAACTGTTATCAACACCTTTGTGATATTCATCAGGACCGGTCACTTCTTTCACCTCGTATAGAGAAATCTTCTTATTATAGCTAACGCAGCTTGCCCAAAATCGCGCCGTTTCAAATATCAGTTCAGCACCATAATCCAACATAAATCCATGGTCCTTAGTTACCCCACGATATGTCGCAACAGCATAAGCTATGTCACTTACGATATGATGCTGTATTTGCCTGGTGTATACCTCAATCAGGACTCCATCCGGCCCCCTCCACCACTTAGGAGTTTCGTCTTTGCCGCTAGCCGCCGATTCCCAGGGGAATAATGCTCCCTCATATCTTTCGAGTTTTGCGTTAATTCTTGCTTGACTCAAGCGACGCTGTCTATAAAGCAATAGATTTCTGGCAATCTCTGGCTGGGTATATATGAAGAATGGAAGTATATAGATTTCAGTATCCCAGAATATATGTCCCTTATACCATTCACCTGACAGCGCTTTGGCACCAATGCTCACATCTATATCTTCAGATGATGCCGCTATTAGCATGTGATATATGTTGAATCTGATTGCCTTCTGTGCCGGTAAGTCGCCTTCTATGCCGATATCACAATTTTGCCATCTTCTATCCCAGGCCCTCACATGTTTCCTTAGCAAGCGCGCAATCCCTTGCTTCCGGGCTAATTCCACTCCATTCAGACAAGCACTCTTAACATCATGCTCGAAGTTATGAGAGGTGTATATTGAAATATATTCATTAAATCTATACCTCCTTCCCTTCCGAGCATCGAAACAGTATTCTCTTACCACAGATTCTCCATTGGTATAGCATTTCGTCTCCACCGCAGGTTGGAATTTTCCTGTCACCATGTCGCCGCTACTAGCCATACCAATCAATATACCAAGGTCATTGGTTCTTGCTTCTAAATACAGCACACCACTTGCTGTATCTGAGGCATGGGTAACGGCATAATGCTTTATTGGTTCGCCTACAGCCTGGATTTCATTTCTTGTTGTCCCATCTATGATACGTTTAACCACTACATGAGCATCACCATCTAATGCTCTGAAAGAAAACCGCAACACCCCTAGATGCATGTTCCTCAGGCTGAGAAAGCGCCTGGATTGATATTCATATCTCTTTCCAGCGTCGGTAAACACGGTATGCCTGGAGAGCACCGCCTTCTTCATATCCAGTATCCTGCGATGTTCGACAACCTTCATGTTATCCATGGATAGCTTTTTGCCGTTTATGTATACTTCCACGCGAAAAGGATTTGGGACATTGACAATTTCAGAAGATTGCCCTTTACCCTGGTCATATATGCCAGCAATATAAGTGCCTGCACATTCTTCTTCATAACCTTCCTCCAAAATGCCTCTAACACCAATGTAGCCATTCCCAAGAGTGAATATCGTCTCCTGAAACCGCATCTTTTCCCGGCTAATGCCGTCTTCATATATAACCCAACTCTTGTGTGATAATGGCTTTACAGACACAGGCTACCTTCCTAACCTGATGATGACTTATTTACTGTTCAACACTTCCAGATACACACGTTCGTAGCCATCAACCATAGTGCGAGCAGTGAACATCCTCTCCGTCCTCTCACGACATTTTCGAGGGTCAATTTCGTTAACATGCCTTACGGCATCTACAAATTCATCCATCGTTTCCACCACAAAGCCGGTCTCGCCATGGGCAACAACCTCTGGCGCCGACCCCCTTTTGAAAGTCACCACCGGGGTGCCACATGCCATCGCCTCAGCCATGGTGATTCCAAATGGCTCATCCCACTGTATGGGATACAGATACGCTTTCCCCCGGGAAAACATCTCCATTTTCTCCTTACTCCATTGTCCAACTTCGCCGATGAATTTAATCTTATCGCTGAGATGCGGCTTTATATACTGGTCAAAGTAGCTGCGCTCGGCTTTTTCATTGAGTTTGCCCGCCAGGACAAGCTTCACCCCGAGCCTTTCTGCTACCTCACATGCCAGGTGAGGTGCTTTTCCATCATTGAACCTCCCGATATAGAAGAAAAAGTCTTCCTTTTCCTCGGAGAAGGGATACTTGGGAAAATTTACTCCGTTGTAAACCGTGGCACTATAATTCAGGTCCGGGAAGCAAGTTTGCTGATAGTTACTTATGGTAACGAAATGTATTCCTGGATAATTTTTAAATAGGCTATAAAATCCCTTGTTCCCTTCGTCAAACGCACTGTGCAGGGTATGAACCACGGGGATATCCATAAATGCGGTAGAGCAAAGCCCTTCCTTCCAGGTATTGTCGTGTATTATGTCGTATCCACCCCGGGATATCTCAATATACGATGCCAGTGAATGCGTAACTGCTATGTTCAGAAAGTTCGATGGCGCATCATCCAGATAGGATTTCATCTCCTTATCAAAGACAGTAAATTTATCTGCCTTTGTTACCGAGTCTGCTACGGTAAACAGGGTAACCTCATGACCTTTGTCAACGAGTCCATCCGCCCATAGACTAACAAGAACTTCGATGCCTCCATACCCATCAGGTGGGACTTTAAACCACGGTGGTACAACAATAGCAATTCTCATCGCATATCCCCCTTAGCTTGATATAAACCGTCCTGCACAAGCTTCCTACTCAGGGCATTTCCCGAACAGCTTCTTCAGCCTTGTTGAACATTATGTCAACTGGTGCCTTCTTACCTGTCCATAGCTCAAAGGAAGCCGCCCCCTGATATACTAGCATAGGTAATCCACCAAGAATATTCGCTCTTGCTTGCTGGGCTAGTTGTAATAGGGGTGTCAGCCGGGGGTTGAATACCAGGTCATAGACCAGAATACTTTCGGGAATTACATCACTGGAGAGAGGCGATTGCCCTTGCTGAGGGCTATATTTCATTCCTATGGTAGTGCAATGGACTATTAACCGGCAGCGCTCAAAGGTATCAGCGGAATTTACGCTTTGCCAGGGCAAGACAGCGATTCTGGTTTTCAAGCCAGCTCGAGTCACATAGCGATTTATATGCTCGGCCAGGGCTTTGGACTTATCCGGTATCCCATCCATAATAGTGAGTGAACTTACCTTGTTCTGCACCAGGGAAAAACAGACCGCCCTGGCAGCCCCACCAGCACCTAAAATTACCGCCTCTACGCCCTCAGGGTTGAATTTGTCCTCGCTGCGTAATGCAGTGATAAATCCATGGGCATCGGTGTTGAAACCAACAAGCTTATCATCTCGCTTCGCTATGGTATTAACCGCCCCAATCAAGCTTGCCGGCTCATCAATCTCATCCAGCAGAGGCAGAACTTCTTCCTTGTAAGGCGTGGTTACATTGGCTCCTAAATTTTCATGTTCCCTCAACCCGGCTACCTTGGAGCTAAGTTTCTCCGGCCTTGTTTCCCAGAGCTCGT
>JAUWGN010000077.1 GCA_030606385.1 Dehalococcoidia bacterium | reverse complement strand
ATATGCCGGGCTTGACTGAGTGGTCGCCTCTCCTAGAACTGTAGGTATACGAACTGCCAATGCCTTCCTGTTTGGAGATAGTTCTAATTATGATTATGCTATAATTAGTGAGAGAAAGAGAGAATGCAATATACCGCTATTATCAGGAAGGCACCTGATGGATTTTATATAGCCAGTTGTCCTCTTATTCCAGAAGCCCATGCTCAAGGCGAGACCTATGAGGAATGCCTGGCTAATATCAAAGAGGCGCTTGAGCTCTGCCTTGAATATCGTAAAGAGCGTGGTGAAGAAGTCCCGGAGGAAACTAGCACCCAGCGGGTCACAATAACAGTATGACGAAACTACCTCCCCTTAAGGCTAGAGAGGTGGTTAAGGGACTTCAGACATCCTCAAGCAGCTTGGCATTGCCGAAGACGAGTTTTTGCAAGCTATAAGACGAAGGTAAATTCTTTAGTTTTTCACCAGCCTGCAAAATAGATTGCCCCTCCTTAATTTGAACTCAATAAATAATTGATAACCTGCGCTGCTGCACCGAAGCTATCTCCAGGTAAATTTGCTTTGTTTGCAGTTTTGTGAAGGCGGGTGCTAGAATGCTTGACTGAAGCTATGGTACTCAACGACCGCACGATTGAAGAGGTGATAGCTAGAGGGAGGACAGCCATTGAGCCTCCTGACCCAAATTGCATTCAGCCAGCGAGCGTTGATATACATCTGGACAAGAAACTCCTCGGGTTTGAAACTCGTCGTCATTCTTTTTATACTGATGTCAAACAGGACATGGATGATGTAACCGAGCTGGTGGAAATTGGTGGCGAAACTTCGCTTGACTTCACCTGCAGAAAGGGTTTATGGTTCATCTGGGTTGCGGAGCAAGTATCAGGAGCAAGCTGAGCCCATGGCGAGCAGGTACTTTAAGGATTTCCAGGAGCGTTAGATGATGGCATCACCCGAAGACTATATGGGATGTGCTCTCTGTCTAGCCAGGTTAGCTCTGGGATATACCAGTCCGAATCCAGCGGTAGGGGCGGTAGTGGTTAAGGGTGGTACTCTGGTTGGTGTGGGACATACACAGCCTGCTGGTTTGCCTCACGCTGAGACGATGGCGCTCCGCCAGGCTGGAGAAAAGGCACGGGGAGCTACTATGTATGTTACTCTGGAACCCTGCTGCCATTATGGGAAAACACCGCCGTGCACACAAGCGATAATCAACGCTGGCATAGAAGAAGTCCATATAGCTTTGCTTGATCCTAATCCCATGGTCTCAGGGAATGGAGTAGAAGAGCTAAACAAAGCAGGCATTAGAACTTATGTCGGTGAACGCCAGCAAGAAGCTCAGAAAATAAGTGAAGCCTACATTAAATTTATCACCACGAGCTTGCCATTCTGCATTGCTAAATTTGCCATGAGCCTTGATGGAAAGATCGCCACGAGGTCCAATCAATCTAAGTGGATCAGCAACGAGGAGGCAAGGAAATATGTGCACAGTGTGCGGCATATAGTGGACGCTATAGTGATCGGGGTAAATACTGTGCTTATTGATAACCCACGTCTTACTGCCCGTGGTTGCTGTGGGAAAGGTGGCAATACGAAATCCCAGCCATTGCGGATAATTGTTGATAGTAAAGGAAGAACGCCGTTAGATGCCGATGTTCTCAGGCAACCTGGCGAAACTTTGATTGCCACGGTGAAACCTATGGATATCGAGAAAAAGGAAAAGTTTATCCAGGCTGGTGTTGAAGTACTGGAATTACCGGCAAAAGAGAGGAAGGTAGATGTGAGGGAGTTATCCAAGGTAATAGCAAAGCGTGGGATAGTCAGTGTGCTGGTGGAAGGAGGGAGTGCTCTGCTCGGGTCATTTTTTGATGGCCATTTAGTGGATAAAGTTCTGGTGTTTATTTCGCCGATTGTTATTGGTGGTGATGGGGCTAGAGCGGCGGTAGGCGGGAATGGAGTTGACTCCTTGATTGAGGCTCATCATCTAAGCCGGGTTGACGTCAAAAGCTTTGGCGATAATATATTGGTCAGTGGATATGTAGAAGGGTGAAGAGATGTTTACCGGTATAGTAGAAGAAATTGGTACTGTCAGGGAAGCGGACGCGAATCGCCTGGTTATTGCAGCCGAGAAGGTGCTTCAGGGGACCAAACCTGGCGATAGCATAGCGGTTAACGGGGCTTGTTTGACAGTAGCTTCTTTGAATGATGATGGGTTTAGTGTTGACGTTATGCCTGAGACATTGAATTGCACCAATCTTGGTGAGCTTCGCTATGGTGACCATGTGAACCTGGAAAGAGCCTTGACAATGGGGGGACGTGTTGGTGGTCATCTGGTATTGGGACATGTTGATGATGTGGGGAGGGTGATTTCGATGACTCCTCAAAAAGATTCAAGCATTGTGCGGATTGCGGTACCGTCAGAATTGATGTCATATGTTGCTGAAAAGGGTTTTATTGCTGTCGATGGCATTAGTCTTACCGTTGTCGATGTTGACGATTTTTCCTTTTCTAGTTCTTTAGTAGCTTATACAATTGAACACACTATTCTGGGTGAGAAGAGGCCTGGTAGTGCAGTTAATGTAGAGGTGGATGTTATCGCCAGATACCTGGAGCGAATCAATAAAAGGGCAGGTAGAAATTTGACTTTTGACCTGCTTGAAGAATATGGATTTACAAAGTGAGGCACGTGGTATGTTAGCTTCCATTACTGAGGCAATTGAAGATATAAAGGCGGGTAGGGTGGTAATCATCATCGATGATGAGTCGCGGGAGAATGAGGGTGATTTAGCCATGGCTGCGGAGAAAGTCACTCCTGAAGCGATAAATTTTATGGCTAAACATGGCCGGGGATTGATTTGCCTTCCCATCATCGGGCAAAAGCTGGATGAATTGAGAATACCATTAATGGTTCAGCACAATACTTCAAGATACTCGACTGCGTTCACGGTGTCTATTGAAGCGAAAGATAAGGTATCCACGGGGATTTCCGCTTTCGACCGGGCACAAACTATAAAAGCGGTGCTTGACCCTGATACCAAGCCTGAAGATTTGGTTCAGCCGGGGCATGTGTTTCCTATTCGTGCTAGAGAAGGTGGAGTATTGGTGAGAGCCGGGCATACTGAAGCCATTGTGGACCTGGCTAAACTCGCCGGGTGCTATCCTGCCGGTGTTATCTGTGAGATTATGGTTGAGGATGGGCATATGGCGACGTTGCCAGAACTTGAAGCTATGGCTGAGAAGTATAGCTTGAAGATTATCTCCATAGCGGAGCTTATTGCTTATCGACACCGCCATGAAAAGCTGATTCAAAAGGTAACTGAAGCCAAATTGCCCACCAAATATGGTGAATTTGTGGCTGTAGCTTATAAATCCATTGTTGACCCTGCAGAGCATATTGCCCTGGTTAAGGGAGATGTATCGGGGGATGAGCCAGTATTGGTGCGTGTTCATAGTGAATGTCTTACCGGTGACGTTTTCGAAAGCTTGAGGTGCGACTGTGGTGAGCAAATCAAGTTAGCAATGCAGAAAATCTCTGGAGAAGGCAGGGGGGTATTTTTGTACATGAGGCAGGAGGGGAGAGGGATTGGATTTCATAACAAACTTCGCGCTTATGCGCTTCAGGACCAGGGTTTGGACACCGTTGAGGCTAACTTAGCTTTAGGTTTTGCGCCTGATTTAAGGGATTATGGCATTGGGGCTCAGATCTTAGCCGATTTAGGTTTACATAAAATAAGGCTGCTTACCAACGATCCTAAGAAGGTAGTTGGGTTGGAAAGTTATGGACTCAAAATAGTGGAAATTGTTCCCTTGATAATTTCCCCTAATCCGATCAATGTCAATTACTTAAAGACCAAGCAAGAAAAGCTGGGACATTTGCTCGATATAAAGGAGGTAGATGATGGCTAGTCGTTATGAAGGAATACTGGTAGGCAAGGGGCTGAAATTTGGCGTTGTTGTTTCTCGGTTTAACGAGATGATAACCACCAGGTTGTTAGAGGGGATGAAGGATGCGCTGCTGCGTCATGGTGTTGAGGAAGGAAATATTGATATTGCCTGGACGCCAGGTTGTTTTGAAATTCCACTGATAGCTAAGAAATTGGCGCAGAGCGGTAAATACGACGCCATAATATGCCTTGGCGCCGTAATTCGTGGTGGCACACCACACTTTGAATATATATCTGCTGAGGCAACTAGAGGAATCGGGCGAGTCACTTTAGATACCGGACTACCGGTGATACAGGGCATAATCACCGCTGATACTCTGGAGCAGGCTATTCAGAGGGCAGGAGCAAAAGAAGGCAACCGAGGCTTCCTCGCTGCTATGGAAGCCATTGAAATGGCCAACTTAGTGAAGGCTATTCAGTAACTTTGTAAACTTTGTCGCCTCGCCTCGCCCTATCGGAAACTTTTATGCCGATGAGGTCGCCGGGTTTGCCGGTACTGATATCTACGCGGTCAATTTGCATGGATTCTACCACAAGTTCCATATCCGTGGTGGCGCCTTTAATATGGATCTTATCCCCTGTCTTCACCGTGCCACTTAGTTCGATACCAGCCACTACCGGTTGGGCAAAAAAATCCGTTACATTCCCAACTTCTACTTCTGGCATTTTTAATCACCCCCTAACAAATAATGTATATCTTTTGCCGCTGTAAATCAATATCTTGACAAGACACACGGTTAAACCGATAATAATCGTTAATCGTTATTATAATACTGCATAGGAGGGAATAAATTATGGCTGAGGGAAAAGCGGAACAAGAATATGCCTGGGAGGAAGTTTTTTCTCTTGATCGTTTGAAGAGGTCAATGACGAAGCGGGTTCTGGACAGGCTGGAAAGTATCTGGCAAGGCAAGGAGCCGATGAGTCCCGAGCAAATTAATGAGATAATTAGCGATGAATGGCAGAGCGCTAAGGAAGCAGTGCGTAATTCACCGGCGGCGCGAGATGCATTTCGTAAATACCTGGAGCGCACTGTATCGGAACAAATAGACAAGATGATGGAACGTGATAAAGATGAACTAGAAGCGCTGGGTGTTGTGGAGAAGGGTTTATAAAAATCCCTCTAAATCCCCCTTTAGAAAAGGGGGACTAAGGGGGATTAAGGAGAGTTAATCATAGAAAGTGCCGAAGAGTTAGATGCCCAGCAGCTAATTAAGCGTCTTGACCTGATAGATGAGCGGCTGGATAACATAGATTCTATAGTTACGACGCTTGTGGAAAGGATGATGGAGAAGCCCTTGGTTATGGGAATCTCATGTCCTAAGTGCGGTCAGCCCATAGAGATTAGTATAACTAGCAATATAAGAATGCATGGCAAAGGTTAGCCTGCCGCCGGTTTCGGTACTCCCTATATATCAGAGTACAGTTCGAATTCGTAAGGGTGTGGTCTTGCTCGTAGTGGGTTTATCTCATTATTCAGCTTATATTCAATCCAGGCATCTATCAAGTCACTGGTAAACACATCTCCCTCTAATAAAAAGTCGTGGTCTATTTTCAAGGCAGCCAGGGCATTTTCTAAGCAGTTTGGCAGGGCTTTGATTTTAGCGCGCTGTTCTTTGGGCATTTCAGCAATATCTACTTCGAAAGGACCGAATCCTTCAGCAGACGGGTCTATATTTTCTTCTATTCCATCAAGTCCTGCCATCAGCATAGCGGACAAAGCTAAATATGGGTTGCAGGTTGCATCCGGGGGACGGAATTCTATTCGTTCTCCCTGTTTAGTCATATCATATGCGGGTATACGCACTGCGGCTGTTCTATTT
>JAUWGN010000037.1 GCA_030606385.1 Dehalococcoidia bacterium | reverse complement strand
CGAACTAAGGTAAAGCTGGGGAAAGGAGCAACGGCGTCCTTTATTATGGAGCACATTGACGAGAGTGGAAAGTCGAAGAAGGAAGATTTTCTCACTATGATGGGGAAGTGAGGATAACAGAAAAATCGGGATAGCCGAGGTTTATATCACCTCTCCTTAAACATTGGGTTGCTTTTCCCGAAGGAGGCGTTGACCCATTAACGTAGTCGCGTATTTGCTCATCCTGTCACCCCCGTTTACAGGAATATACGCTAAAAGTTGACATAATGCTGTAGCGTATTGACAAGGAGCGTTTTTAATTTTAGTGGGTTAACTGTCTTGATTCTTACACTCTAGCGTGTATAATAGTATTGATGGCAAAAAAGAAGAAGGTGCCGTGGGATAAGGAAGGCGTAAAGGCGTTAAGGCGACATTTAGGGCTGACTCAAGCGAAGATGGGGGAAGAACTGGGCACACGGCAGCAGACAATCAGTGAGTGGGAAACTGGAATGTATCGACCCCGCGGTACTTCAGTTACTTTGCTTAGCATAGTTGCTGAACGCAGTGACTTTAAATATAAGGTAAAAAAGAGATATGGTGAGCCATATTAAGGCTGGTTGCTGTGGCAACGACGCCTTGAGATTTAAGCAGTTGATGGGGGGAAAACAGATTTAATTTTTTGGCTATGTTTACACGTAATCGGATAAAACTTCAGGAACGGGAGATAAGTTTGGTATGGGAGCGGCTTTTAGGAGTGAGGTTGCTTACTGAAGAGGGATGGACGATTCGTGTAATTTATCCTGGCAGGATTAATAACGGTGGCGGGCCTGATTTTCGTGATGCTGTAATCTCGGCTGGTGATGAGAAGCCAATTAGGGGGGACGTAGAGATTCATGTACATGCTAGTGATTGGCATAGCCATGGACATCATTGCGACCCTGAATATAGTAACGTAATTCTTCATGTAGTTCTGTGGAATGATAACCGGTACTCCACTTTTACCACGGATGGCAAATTTGTTCCGCTGATCTGTTTGGCTAAATCCTTGCAGTATCAACCTAGATTGATGTCGTACCGTCAGCTTGCTTGTTTTTGCAGTGGGGAGAACATGGGGAGACAAGACCTGGAGAGGTTATTGAACGATGTTGGTGTAAGAAGGTTCAAGCAAAGGGTGGAAATGTTTGAAAGAAAATTATTGAAGGAGGAGGCAAGCCAGGTGCTTTTCGAGGGTATAATGATAGCTCTAGGCTACACTAAGAATAAGAGGTCTTTTGAGGAGCTGGCTCAAAGGTCACCGCTTCGTTTACTTGAAGGAGAATTAAAAGGGAGTTTGCTGTTGAAGGAGGCTATGCTTTTAGGCATGGCTGGTTTATTGCCTTCGCAGCGGATATACGGTGCATTTGTATGTGAAGAGTGGGTGAGGGAGTTGGAACAAACCTGGCATTCATTTGGACAAGATGAAACTATGCCTCAAAGTGACTGGTGTCTCACCCATATATACCCCAATAATTCCCCTGTGCGTCGTATCATAGCTCAGAGCCATCTCCTTCATCGTTACCGTGAAAGGGGGTTGTTGCTGAATATACTGGAGTTGGTGGCCGGAGCATCGTTAACAAAGGAGGGTTGTTGCCTGGAAAGTGATTTAATGGTAGCAGGGGATGGATATTGGCTCGACCATTTTGATTTTGATGTTAGGTCACGAAGTAGAAAGTCGGCTCTCTTAGGACGAAGTAAGGCAGGAGAGATTGTGATAAATGTGATATTACCATTCACATTTGCCTGGTGGGGAGCTACTGGTGAAAGAGTATTACAGCGCAAGGCTCTTCAGCTTTATGTTGAGCATCCCAGGTTAGCCGAAAATGAGCTCACATGCCATATGGCAAGACAACTGTTCATTAAGCATCCTTCGGGTTTCACTGCATGCCAGCAGCAGGGACTAATTTATCTATTCAAGGATTATTGTTGCCAGGCAAGGTGCTCTGAATGTCCTCTAGTTAGCCAAGGCTGAGGCTGGGGACTACATCCAGGTCATAACTACTAAAGTTGCGGTTTTGGAAATGGTAATAGCCGCAGGCGGCTACCATGGCGGCGTTATCGGTGCACAGATGAGGTGGAGGGACTGAAACAGCTATTGGTGAGGAGTCAAGAAAGCGTTGTGTTAGAGATTTATTGGATGCCACGCCACCGCTCAGCAAGATTTGCTTTACCTGTAATTCCTCGGCAGCATTGATTGTCTTTGTGACCAGAACATCTATCACAGCCTCTTGGAAGCTTGCGGCAACATTGGCTACGAACGAGCTATTTCCCAGGACCTGATTCTTCTGGACGAAGTGCCACAAGGCAGTTTTCAGGCCACTGAAGCTGAAATCATGGCTTCCCTTAAGCCAGGCGCGTGGGAAATGTAGGCAAGGTTTCCCCCAAGCAGCTTCCTTCTCAATGATTGGCCCTCCGGGATAGCCTAACCCCAGGATTCGAGCTGCCTTGTCGAAGGCTTCTCCTGCAGCATCATCGCGAGTCCGCCCCAGCTTTTCAAATTGTCCATGTCCTTTCATCAACACTAGCTCACTATGCCCTCCCGAGATGATAAGGCAAAGGAAAGGAAAAGAAGGGGTTTTCTCCTTATTCAGCCAGTTGGCGTAGATATGTGCTTCAAGGTGGTTGACTCCAGTAAAGGGAAGGTTTTTGCTTAAGGCAATTGCCTTAGCTACATTGACTCCCACCAATAATGAACCAGCCAGCCCTGGTCCAAAGGTTACCGCCATGCCATCGAGGTCCTGCCACGACGTCTTAGCTTCAGTGATTGCCTTTTCAATAACAGGAACAATGGAAAGCACGTGCTGTCTTGAGGCTACTTCGGGCACTATGCCGCCGTAGCGGGCATGTATTTCTATTTGCGAAGCTACGACGTCTGACAAAGTTCTAGTGCCGTTTTCCACAACTGCGGCGGCGGTTTCATCACAGGAAGTTTCAATACCGAGGATTTTCATGATTCATCATTGAAGGAGGTCAGGTGTCATAACACTAATGATACAGTATTAGTGAGGGGGAGGTTAACAAGAGTGGCTGAAGTGGATTATAAACGCAAGTCAAATAAGGCTATAGCGGAGGGGAAGCGGTGGAAACATTTCTAGCCGATGGTGATTCATTATCAGTAACTGCTCATGGCATCGAAGCTGGTTATGTGTTATAGTGATTGACTTCCAATTCTAAAAGGGGGGATGCAGAGAATGGATTTCAAACTCGGGGAAAAAGAAGAGGCATTAAGAAAGGGGATTCGTGAATTTGCCCAAAAAGAGCTTCCTTCAGAGTGTTTTTGTCTTCTTTTGGAGGAAGAAAGTCGCGATGAAGATTGGAAGCTTGCCATGTCTATATCCAAGAAACTAGCCCAGAAGGGGTGGCTGGTTATGGCGTGGCCAAAGGAATATGGTGGGCAGGGGGCTTCCTACTGGGAGCAAATGGTATATGGGGAAGAGTGTGGATATTGGGGAATCCCCGGTGTTGCCATGGGAGTAAGTGGTGTAGCTTGGGTGGGACCGTCTCTCATGCAGTTTGGAAACGAAGAGCAGAGAAAAAAGTACCTTCCCCTGATTGCTTCAGGTGAGGCCGATGGGGTGTGGTGCACTGCATATAGTGAGCCTAATGCTGGGTCTGATTTTGCTAACATACAGACTCGTGCCGTAAGGGATGGGGATGAGTATGTTATTAATGGGCAAAAGGTGTGGACCAGCTGTGCCCATCGAGCAAGATGGTGTTGGCTGGCTGTGAAAACAGACCCAGGTGCTCCTAAAAAACACCGTGGCATTAGCATTTTTATGGTAGATATGAAGAGCCCGGGAATCACGGTTAACCCGTTACTAAACTACCATGATGCCCACATATTTAATGAGGTTTTCTTTGACAATGTGAGAGTCCCCGCCTCCAATCTGGTTGGCGAGGAAAATAAGGGGTGGTATCACTTGATGCAATCATTAGCTTCTGAGAGGCATAGCCTTGGTCCACCCCTTTACGGAAATGCCAGGAGACTGCTGGATGAGTTAGCAGGTTATGCCAAGGAAATTCAGCACGATGGTAAACCTTTGTCTCAAAATCTTGGAGTTCGCCACATGTTAGCTGATGCTGTCGTTGAGGCAGAGATGCTAAAGTTATTCAACTACCAGGTAACTTGGGAGTTGACTCAAGGGCTAATTCCTATTTATGGTTCTTCACGCAACAAAGCTTTTGGTGACCAACTATTGGAGCGGATAGGTATTATCGGGATGAGGATCATGGGTGCCTATTGTCAAGTTGACCCGTATTCGAAATGGACTAAGCTTCATGGCATCATCCAGCGGGTATATTTGCTTTCCCCAGGCATCTCGATTGCTGCTGGCACTGATGAAATTGAGAAAAATGTGATCGGGCAGTTTAAGTTAGGCTTGCCCAAGTCATATTGAAATATCAGGGGGTATGATGGATTTCAAGCTTTCAGAAGACCAAGAGATGCTTCGGAGTTTAGCCAGGGATTTCCTGACAAAGGAATGTCCTAAGGCTAAGGTCAGAGAACTGGAGAATGATGAAAAGGGGTATGACCCACGGATGTGGCAAAAGATGGCTGAGTTAGGATGGCTTGGGCTTGTTTTTCCTGAGAACTATGGAGGTACCGGGGGAACCTTTTTGGACTTGGTACTCCTGATGGAGGAGATAGGAAAGAATATTCTCCCCGGTCCCTTCTTCTCTACTACTGTCTGTGCCCTGCCGATACTGGAGTATGGAAATGAATGGCAAAAGGCGAAATTTCTTCCTCAAGTAGCCAATGGCACAGCAATTTGGGCTTTGGCGGTAATTGAGACATTGGGTGGGTACAAAGCTTCGGAGATAAAAGCCTCCGCTAGAGTAGGAGATGGACACTATATTATTGAAGGCACTAAGCTCTTTGTTCCTAATGCCAACGTGGCTAATCATTTGTTGGTAGCAGCGCGAACCAGTGAGGACGCTGAGGGAGTCGCAATGTTTATCGTTGACGCTAACAGCGCAGGTGTGGAAGTGGAGGTAATCCCCACCATAGCTCAGGATAAACAATGTCAGGTGACGTTCAACAGGGTAGAAGTCCCTGAGGGTAATGTTCTTGGGGATGTTGGAGGGGGGTGGGATATAGTAGAGTTTATTTTAGATAGAGCAGCTATCTTGAAGTGTGCCGAAGTATCTGGGGGATGCCAGGCTGTTGTAGAAATGACCAACGCCTATGCTAAAGACAGGGTTCAATTTGATAAGCCTATTGGTTCCTTCCAGGCAATTCAACATAGGTTGGTTGACATGTTTGTTAATGCAGAGGGGTTGCAATACTTGGTGTATCAAGCAGCCTGGGAGATAAGCACTGGGTTTCCATCCAGGTTACACACCTCCCTGGTCAAGGCGAAGGCAGGCGAAGTTTACCAGCGGACGTGCCTTGATGCGATTAAGATTCATGGAGCCACTGGATTTACCAAAGAACATGATGTTGGTCTCTACTTTCGGCGTGTTAAGGCATCGGAGTTTGCCATGGGTGATAGTGATTTATGGGAAGAAAGGGTGGCTGCTGAGCTGGGGCTTTAATCCGATAGCGCCTGTAGAATAAGTAATAGAGAAAGAAGAGTTACGCCAGATATTGTTAGCGAGCTCGATTTCTTGGTAGAATTGCCAAACAGCAGAAAATAGAAAAGGAGGTTTACTATGGCAGAAGTGAAAGATTACATGTGGAATTACTCCGACCCTTATGCGTATTTGAAGAAGGTTGATCACGGCTTAAGCAGCATGCCGCCGATGATTATCTCGGTGGCGCTGACGGGGAGCGTGCATGGTAAGGAAGCAAATCCCAACTTGCCGGAAATGCCTGAGGAGCAAGCAGAGCAATCCTACGATGCTTATAAAGCAGGGGCAAGCATTGTCCATATCCATCGTCGTCTGAGAGATAACCCATCGATGAGTTCCTATAGTGGCGATGATTATTTGGAGGTTAATGCTCTAGTCAGGGAAAAGTGCCCCGATATAATTATCAACAACACCGCAAGCGGTCTTCCCGGGATTACCATGGAGCAAAGGCTGGCTTGTGTTGAACATGGCAAAGCTGAAATGGCTAGTCTGGACCTTCATGCATTCATATTGCGTCTGGTCATAAAGGCACGTGAAGCTGGGCAGGAGCCAATGAGCTTCGATGTCTGTATACCGTGGACTTATGGTGAATCGGAGAAATATGCTACGAAGATGAAGGAGAAGGGTGTAAAGCCCGAGATGGAGATATACGACCCCGGTGAGTTTTGGTTTGTGGACAGCTTAATTAAAGGCGGGTTTGTCGACCCACCTTACTGGATTCAGTTTGTCATGGGCTTTCAAACGAGCATGTATGCCACGCCGGCGAACGTGTTAAATTTGGTTCAGCACCTACCGCCGAATTCCTTATTCAGCATGATTGGCACAGGTGTTAATCAGATGCCCATGGTAACTATGGGGATTCTGCTTGGTGGACATATTCGGGTTGGTATGGAGGACAATATCTACATTGAACCTGGAAAATTGTGCCAGAGCAACGCTGAGCAGGTGGAAAAGGTGGTGAGGTTGGCCAGGGACATGGGGCGAAGGATAGCTACACCTAAAGAAGCCAGACAGATGCTTGGCATCTCTGAAAAGCCAACTCAATATAAATAAATTTTTAGGAGGTGTAATGGCTAGAAGAGTAGCGATAGTGGGCTATGCCCAGAGTTACCATCAGCAGGACATGCAAATGACGAGGGAGGACATGGTGTTCGAAGTTGCCAAAGGGGCTCTTCATAACGCAGGCATTTCAAGGGAGGATGTGGACACTGTGATTACCGCCTCCACAGATTTTTTAGATGCAAGGACAATCTCAAATCTTTATACCAGCATGGCTGTTGGGGCTTATCTGAAAGATGAATCGAAGGTGGAGGAAGATGGGGCTTTCGCAGCCTATTATGCTTTGATGAGAATTCTTTCTGAAGTTCATGATATAGCTCTGGTAGAGGCGCATACACAAGGCTCGGTGGTGAATCCTCATCTGATATCCAGCTATACACTCGACCCGCTGTTTGAACGACAGTATGGATTTCTGAATGATATATCAGCAGCGGCTCTCCAGGCGAGGATGTATATGAACAAGTACGATGTTTCGGAGGAACAAGTTGCAAGGGTGGCCGTTAAGAACCTCGTGAACGCTGCCGATAACCCAAACGCCCATAGAAGAATGCCAGACGTGACCGTTGAGGAAGTGCTGAACTCTAAGCTTTATTACGACCCCATACGGGAACTGACGATGTCTCCCATCAGCGATGGAGCTTGTGCTATGGTGCTTGCCTGTGAAGAAAAAGCCAAAGAAATCACCGACAACCCGGTCTGGATAGAAGGGGTAGGTAGCTGTCAGGATACTTATATCCGGGACAGAAGCCTTTATAAACTTGATTCTTTACAAAAAGCTGCCCAAGATGCCTATGAAATGGCTGGGGTAAGTGACCCCTTTGCTCAGATAGATGTTTTCGAGGTTTCCGAGAAATTCGCTCACGAAGAGTTGATGATTTATGAGGCTTTAGGATTATGCCGAGAAGGGAAGGGTAAAGCCCTCGTTGAGAAAGGCATGACTGGAAAGGATGGCGAAGTACCGGTGAACCCCAGTGGTGGGGCTTTAGGGGCAGACCCTATTTGCGCCACAGGTTTGGTGAGGATAATAGAGGCAGCGAAACAGATAATGGGTGAGGCAAATGGTTATCAAATCCCGGCATACAGGGCTCTGGCTCATGGACAATTTGGAATATGTGCTCAAAAGAACATAGTCTTTATTCTAGGAGGTGAATAAAATGAGGAACGTTGCCATAATTGGCTGTGGTCAGACAAAGCATTCTGGGAAAAGGAGGGACGTTAATCTTGCCGAGATGGTTGGGGATGCGGTGTGGAATGCGTTGGAAGATGCTCAGGTGAGTCCTCAGGAAGTGGATGCTTTTACTATAGGCAATATGCAAGGGTTTGGTGGCGTTGCCCAGCCGGAGCAATGGCTTGGGGATTGGATTGGTGCTTCGGGAAAGCCAGTCCTCCGAATTACC